>CAIXNQ010000226.1 GCA_903920835.1 uncultured Bacteroidota bacterium
AAATCCCTAACGGGATTTTTATTAACATAACCTTCCATTCATCAATCCTCAAGGCTAGCGCCAGCATCTTGCTCGTGCCCAAAAACCAAACATTAATAAATAAAAACAATCCAAAACCTCATTCATCAATCCCGCTAGGTATTAAATGTTGATAGAAAAAATTATTAAACTTCTTAAACAATTGGCCAAATGTTTCACAACTCAAACCATCAAGAGAATAACAAATAATAATAAACCTTATATTATAAGTTGACGTTGATGAACTAAAATAAAACTAAACTTGAAACATACTCAAAAATTCCTTTGGCGAATAAACAGTGTTTTTTTTGAAAGCTCGATTGAAAATAGCTTTTGAATTGAATCCACAATCAAAAGCAATACCGAGCAGGGCTTTTTTATTGTTCTCCTTTAGAGGACATTGCTTTAATTGCTGCTATGTGGTAGTTATTGATAAAACTCTTGACTGATGGTTTTTGAAATTACAGTAATATTTGTATGTAGTCTTTTGGCAACAGCAGTAATGTTCAAATCTAGATTTTGGTAAAGTTTATCTTGAGGAATTATATTTTCATTATTTTGAATGGTACAGATTTATCTCCAAATTTTAAAGTAAAGAAATAGGCTCCTTGTGCAAAATTTGACAAGTCAACCGTTGTTGATAAACCGTCAACTTTTTGAGAATATAACAATCTTCCCTGTGGGTTAAAAATACTAAGTTCTGTCATTTGATTTTTAGAATTTAGGGTTACTACGCCATTCGTTGGATTTGGATAATAAGAGAAATCAATAAAAGACGAATTATCACTAACACCAAGTACTTCGCAAGAAACTGTAGCTTCATAACCCGGTGCTACAACACCACCGTCGGAATAGAATTTTATGGTTAGCGCACCGTTTGAAGCTGTAGATTGTATCGGAGCAGGAATTGTGTTTCCTGTAAAACCGCCGCTAGACAAGTCTGGAGCTGAAGTATCATTGCCATCATAAACATAAAGATAATCATAGTTAAGTTCTAAATCAAATGCCGAAAAAGTGATTTTGGCTTTCGCATTTGGATTTGAAGGAACGATAGTCCTGATTACGGTTTCAAAATCTTGATAATTTCCTGTAGTACCGCCTGAATCTGTCAAAGAAATTCCGCTACAAAAATCGCCAGTTGTTGCAAAAACCAAAGTTTGTGTTGAACCAATTAAACCAGCTGAACAATTGTTGCGAACTAAGGCTTTGTAATAAGTATTTGGCGTAAGTCCGTTTGCTGTAAACGAAGGCGTTGCTGGTGTTGACCAAGTTCCACCAGTTGCATTAAACGGAAAAACACTAATTTCAGATGTTGCCAATCCACCGATTTCTGTCCAATTTATCGTTGCAGATGTATCATTGACAGAACTTGCCGTTACAGAGGTGATATTGTTAATGCAGGTATTCAAACAATCTGTGCTAAGACAAGTTCCTGTGTTTACGGCGTCTAAAATTCGAGCTGCTGGCTGAGGACCAAATCCGTTATTAAAACTAATGCCAACTCCCGAAACCAAATGACAATAGCTCATAATGGTTCCTTTTACTGTTGACGAAGGAATTGGACCTACTGCGCACGTTCCTTCACTGTAACCAGCTTGTTGTCCGCATCCGTCAATTGCGGTATTGTCGCCATTCCATTCGCAACCGTGTGTGTGTGGAGATCCTAATAAATGCCCAAGTTCATGAGTTACGACCTCAACATCCCAAGAATAAACAGGAACTGTGTTGAAGGAATTGTCAACGTCGCTATAACTGAAATTATTGTTTGAACAAAGTCCGTTTACGGTTACTGCAACTCCGCCAAGTCCACCTGGATCAATGCCCAAAAGTTGTCCTACATCGCCATCAAAAACGGGACGAAGGTCATGAAATTTATAAAGATAATCCGAAGATGAGGTTCCAATGCCTTCATAAGGATCAAGGGTTGTCCAAACAAATATTGATTTTATAGCTACCGAAATTCCGTCGTTGGCATAAATGGTTTGAACATTATTGAAAAGTGAAGTTACCCAATTTGATGTTTGTTGAACATTGCTATTATTTGCATTATAGAGATCAAAATCTACTTCAAAATAAACTGTTGCACATCTAGTGCTTGTTGTATTTCTATGGGTTTCTTGATTGTTTGTTTTTGTTTGCTTGCTTTTTTTTGTTTGACAATCAAATGTGTTTTTGATTTTTAAATCTGCATCACGATAAATGATATAATCTTGCGGATTGTTTGAAGTTTTCAATTTTGCAATCACTAAATTGCTCAAAGACTCGCTCGAAACTATTCCGTTGCATTCATTTTTAAAAAAATTGAACGAAACAAGCGAGTTGGGTTCGTTTTGAATAATTCCGCGATAAAAAACGCCTTGTTCATAATTAATATTTTTGGATTTGTCAGTATCGATATGAAAACCTTCTGAAAATGGATTTTCTTTATATAATTGAACCGTAATTATAGTTCCATTAAACGGAATTTCGAGCGCAATATTTTGATATTTATTAGCCACTATTTCGTTTGTTATTGAAGTGTTGATTGTGGCAAATGTTCGTTTTTCAATCACTTTATCAACTTCTTTTTTTGCGGGCAACTTGTTTTCTGCAAACAATGAAATTGGTTTAAAAAAGGTTTTTTGATCATTGAGTTGCGCAATTTTTTCTGCTATTTTTTGTTGAGAAAAGCCAGAAACAATAGTAAAAAAAGCGAGAAGCAATATAGATTTTTTCATTGTGAAATTAGTTTGAATGTTTCAAAGATAGGAATTGTTTTGAAATCCGATGAGTTATGAGGCGTTTTTAAGATTTTTAATCACTCTAAATGCTGTTTCAACTTGAGATTCGCTCACTAAAATCGTAAATTCATTTGAAGTAGAAATAACTTCGTTGATGATGATTCCTTCCCAAGCGAGGCACTGAAAAATGTAATAATAAATGCCCGGAATGACTATATTTTCTTTGGGCAATTTAACTGTAATCGAAGCTAAATCTTCTAGTTTTTGAATCTGTTTTTCGTTGGCAAAATGTTTTTCTACCAAATAATCGACACTTTTGCTGACCACAATATTGGTTTCGTTTACGCCACGTGAAGAGGTGTAAAAAATATCGGAAAAGCTATTGATTTCGGATATTAAACAAGCTTGTTGGTTCAAAATTGTTTCTGATAAAGCAAATGTATAATCTGTCAACGACGAGCGAACGGTAATTTCGCCAATGTTTTTTATTACTTTCAAAATGTTGTGATTTGCTCTAAAATCCAATTCATCGGTCAGTCTTTTTAAAGACATTACGATGGCTCCTTGCTTGACTTCTTTGTCAAATTCGTTTTGCTTTTCTTCCATGATTATTCTTGAAAGTGAAGTCAAATTAATTATGCCTTGTGAAAGCGCATTGAGCAAAAAAGGTTTGGTTTTGATATAGTTTTCTACGATTGAAGCTACAGATTTCATAACTAAATTGGCATTAAAAAAACAAATGTAAATGATAACAACAAAAATGTGCTTTACAACGGCTTAAAAATGATAGAAAGCGTCTTCTAAATGTTCAAAATGAAATTGACTTGCTTCTTTGTATATGGCAATAATATCAAATCGAACGTCCACATCGAGCTTGTTTGAAACCACATATTCATTGATTGCTTTAACGAGCAGTTGAATCTTTTTTGGTTTCACAAAATCTTGCGGAAGTCCAAAATCCAGACTGGAACGGGTTTTTACTTCAATGACCGCCAATACGTTTTCTTTCTGAGCAATAATGTCAATTTCTGCTTTTTGAAATGTCCAATTGGTTTGGAGAATTGTATAGCCTTTTTGTACCAGAAATTCTGCTGCCAATGATTCGCCTATTTTTCCTAATTCATTATGTTCTGCCATTTTTAAATAATTTAAAACGGAACCTTTAATTTAAACCCAAAAATACCAAAGTAAAATTTGAGACAACGTTCCTATTAAAAAACCCAGTGTTAGTTCAAAAAAAGTATGGGCTTTCATTACTAATCTTGACGAAGCCGTGATTCCAATCAAGAAAAGCAACAACGAAATGCTGAATAAATTATTGGTTTGTTCGTGCAAACTTAAACCAACCACAAAAAAGCAAAGCGAAGTTATTCCTATCAAATGAATGCTGGCTTTGATGTTGCAAAAAAGCAGAATCAACGTAATTAACCCGCTGATAATTCCGCCTAAAAAGAAGAAAAATAATTCTGGAATTCTGTCGATTGTTGTTCCGTTTTGAATCAAAACGAGCATTAAAAGAATTTGAAAACCAAGCGGCAATTTTCGTTGATTTAAGTTTTCAACCATTATCGAATCCATTTTTCCGAGTTGTTTTAGTACGAAATAAAACGAAATTGGAACCAAAACTGCCACAAAAAAAACTTGAATCAAAATAAAACCAGCTTGCAAAAGTGTATATTTAAATCCTGTTTCAGCAATAAAAAAGAAATATATTGCCCCAAAAAGTGGAATAAAAACGGGATGTAAAACGTAGGAAAAAATGGGGAGTAACTTTTTCATTCTCTATCTCTTTGAAAACAAATATAAGTTTTTTTTGAATAGGCTTTGATTTCCAGAATTATTTCATATTTAAATTAATTCTTTATTACATTACAATAAACTTATTTCTACTTTTGCAAAAAAAAGTCATGCGAAGTTTTTTCAATAAATACCGATGGTTTTTGATTTTGTTCCTAGTTTTTTCGACAGTTACATTATCTGTTTTTTATACAGCATTGAAACCGGCCAAGCGTTTGCCAGTCTATGATCCGGTGATGGTCAACCCAGAACTTGTGGACAGCACAATTCAAGAAGTGAGCAAAAATCACAGAATTGCCGATTTTTCTTTCATCAATCAAAATGGCAAAGTGGTTACTCAAAAAGATTATGAAGGAAAGATTTATGTTGCCGATTTCTTCTTTACAACTTGTGGCTCTATCTGCCCAAAGATGACTACAAATCTAGTCGATGTTCAGAATGCTTTTTTAAATAATCCTAAAGTAATGTTGCTTTCTCATAGTGTTTTGCCCGATATTGATGATGTAGCCGTCTTAAAAAATTACGCATTAAGAAACAAGGTTATTGACTCCAAATGGAATTTAGTAACTGGCGACAAAAAAGAGATTTATCGCATGGCGCGGTTGTCATATCTTGCAGTAAAACAAGGAAAACCAAACGAACTTTATGACATGGTGCATACCGAAAATTTTGTTTTGGTTGATACCAAACGTCGTGTTCGTGGTTTTTATGATGGAACAAAAAAAGAAGAAATAAAACGTTTAATAGAAGACATTCAGTGGCTTTGTGACAATGAATAGCAGTTTGTAAAAGCGATGCTGCTTACTGTGTCTTCAATTCGGCAGCGACTTTTTCCAGCTCTAAATACCAATCTTGACCAAACCGTCTAATCAATGCTTCTTTAACAAATTTATAAATCGGAACTTCTAGTTCTTTTCCGAGCGAACAAGCTGATTCACAAATATCCCAACGGTCATAATTTACAGCAGCAAATTCTGTATAATCTTTAACCCGAACTGGATATAAATGACAAGAAACGGGTTTTTTCCAGTCGATAATTCCTTGGTTATAGGCTTGCTCAATGCCACAAAGGGCTGTTTTTTGGTCAAAAATTACATAGGCACAATCTTTATTTTCTATCAACGGAGTTTCAAAATCGCCATCGGTTCCAATGGTCCATTTTCCTTGATTTTCAATTGCTGCAATGCCTTCTTTTCTTAAAAATGGTTTTATTTTAGGATAAATTTCATCTAGTTTTTTAGTTTCAGTTTCACTCAGTGGCGCACCAGCATCGCCGTCAACACAGCAAGCTCCTTTGCAAGCAGCAAGATTGCAAACAAAATCTTTTTCTAGAATGTCTTCAGAAACTATCGTTTTTCCTAATTGAAACATAAAATAAATTTTAAACAGCAAAGTAACTGATTTTAGACCAATAGCTATCAGATTGATCTAACAAATTTAAGAATTTACACTAGAAGTCTAATACTATTAATTAAAGGTTTGATTTTTGGTGTCATTCTGCTGGCTATTGCTGTTAAATTATTTGCAACTAATGTTAAAGCCTTGTTGGCTTAGTGATATTTTTCTACTTTTACTTCCTAAAATTGATTTAACATGAAGATTTTTACTTATTCATTACTATTTATTGCAGTTGGTTTAATAATCTTTAACGCTACTTTGTTAGATTTTAAACATTTACTTAATGGAAACAGCTTGGTGGCACTCATCGGAATTGTTTCTGCTATTTGTGCAGTACTCATTCTTTTGATTTTTAAAATTTCAAAAAGTATTGCCGAAAAAGTTAATAATCAATAAGAAATTTGTTTCTTAAAACTTTAATTCCATGTTCGATTTGTTAATTATTGGTGGCGGCGTTTCGGGTGTTTCGTGTGCTCTTGTGCTGGGTTCCGCTTCAAAAAAACCTTTTATGACAGACAAATCCATTGGAATTTTAACCCATCAAAAGTCATCTTCACTTCAGGGAGCACTATTTAATAATGCTTACGGAATTGCACCAGGAACTTTGGGCAGCGATTTGTTAACCTCAAGCCTTCATCATTTGTCAGAATCATATCCGCATATAAATCAAATTGACAATGAAAAGGTTTTGAAAATATCTGGAACTTATCCAGAATTTGAAGTTCATACCAATAAAAATAGCTATAAAACCAATAATATCGTTGTTGCTACGGGCTACTCAAACCTGTTTTCGATTGAAGGTTTGATGCAATTTGTAGCTCCACACCCCAAATCGCTACCCGAAAAACAACGGATTTACCTAACAAACACAGACCATAAAGTAGCCGACGGCATTTATGTAGCAGGAACTCTGGCTGGCTGGCGAAGCCAACTGTCTATCGCTGCGGGCAGTGGTGCTGCTGTAGCAACAGATTTATTGACCTTTTGGAATGACGGAATGCAAACCCAAAGCCACGATAAAGTTTGATTTTTAGCTGTTAACATATCTTGGATTTACCATTGTTTTATTGTATTTGATAAAAAACAATTTGAATTGTTTGCAAAACTCAATTTATATTTTATTTATCCAACAATTAGTTATTTTTTGGGTTAACGGTATTTGTCTAACCAATAAAACAACTATTATTTTTAAAAATGCAACTAATATCTCAAAATGTTTAAATTGATTTTTTAATATTGAGAATAACTTTATGGCAGATTCATTTTTGTCCGTTTGTTGGGAGTAGGTTTAGGTTACAAATTCACACTAGTTCTGAGTATATTGTTATAATCGTAATTCACCATGACACCCCAGCTTTCATTGATGCGAATTTCGCTATAATCAGCTTCAAAATTAATGCTGTGGATTTTGGCACCATTGCTTAAATGAAATTTTGAAACATTACCATCAAAAGCTTCTAAATATTTACGAATTGTAGATTCGTCAGGTTTAATTTTAAAATAATCTCTAAGTGACGGAATCGGACTTAATGTATAAAAATTATCTACACCTTTTGAGGCACAATGTTCGATTAATGATTTTATGGCTAGCGTTCCAGCACCACGAAGTGTAGCATTTGGCAATCTGAAAACAGAATAAAAAACGGCATAAGTAAGGTCAAATTTGCTGATGTAACCATCGTCGTTCAACACTTCCATCATATTGTGAGGAAGTTTGTTTCCGATTCTTGCGCAAATCATAAACTGAGGTGTGTTACCATCTGTATAAACAAATACAGTTCGGTTTCCTGTAATTCGTTTTTGAATTGAAATCGTTGGGTGAACTGGGTCGTTTTTGATATATTCTAGCCAATTTTCGCTAAATCCCTCTTGGCCGTATTGTAGTATCATGGTGTTTAAAATTGCTTTGTTCGTTGTATTATTTTAAATGAATTATGGTTTCGGCAATAGGTGTTTTTGAACTTTTCCTAACGCAGTTCTCGGAAGGCTTTCTACCGTAATAAAACTGCGGGGCACTTTGAAGGATGCAAAAGTTTTTTTACACAAATCTTCCATTTCTTGTTGGTTATATTTTTCGTTAGGAACGATATATGCAACGGGCATTTCGCCTCGTGTCTCGTGCGGAATTCCTACCACTGCTGCTTCTGCAACGCCGCTTTGTTCTAAAAGAAATTCTTCAATTTCTCTCGGATAAATATTAAATCCACCGCTGATAATTAAATCACTTTTGCGACCTTTTAAAGTAAAATAGCCATCTTCGGACAAGATTCCCATGTCTCCAGTTTTAAAATAACCATCAATAAAAGCTTCGGCAGTAGCTTGCTCTCGTTTCCAATAGCCTGCAAAAACATTTGGTCCTTTAACACACACTTCGCCTTCTTCGTCAATAGCGGCAAGTGCTCCGTTTGGTAAGAGAATTTTTGCTGAAATTCCTGGCAACGGAAAACCAACAGTTCCTGCTCTTCGCTCGCCAGTATAAGGATTGCTGATATTCATTAAGGTTTCGGTCATTCCGTAACGTTCTAGAATAACGTGACCATATTTAATTTCAAAATCTTCCATTACTTGCGCTGGCAAAGGCGCAGAACCGCAAACAAACAATCTTGCTTTTTTTCCGATTTCTTGAGCAATTTCGTTGGGTTGGTCTAATAGTCTGATGTAGATTGTTGGAACTCCATAAAACAAAGTTGGTTTGAAAGCTAAAAATTCGTCAGCCGCTTTTTGATGTTCAAACCGAACAAGTAGTTTCATTTCGCAACCACTAATGAGCCAAGAATGAATACCGTTGGCTAACGAATGAACGTGGAATAAGGGTAGGGCTAATAAGAATTTATCTTCTTCGGTGATTTTCCAGCAAGTCACTAAATTTTGACCGTTTGAAATGAAATTATTGTGAGTAAGAATCGCACCTTTAGACATTCCGGTAGTTCCGCTGGTATAAACAATGGCTGCGGGGCTGTCGCCAGTGGTACGAACATTGATAGGTTCTTCACTTTGACGACGAACCTCAACAATCAAATCTTCCAATTGAATGGCTTCAAATCCACCAGGAACTGGCACATCGGCAAAGAGTAATTTTGGTTCAGCATCCGACAAAATGTGGGTAACTTCTCGCTCTTTATATAAAATATTAATCGGCACAAAAATGACTCCCAACTTTGCACAAGCAATATAGAGGTCAATCATTTCGACACAATTTTCTAGATAAACACAAATTCTATCGCCGCTAACCAGTCCTTTTTCAATTAAAAAATGCGCCATTTGATTGCTTCGCAGGTCAACTTCTCCAAAAGTGAATGATTGACCGTTAAATGTGATGGCTTTTTTGTTTTTTCTATCTTTTAAGGATAAATCGAAGAGGTTTATTAAATTCATTTTATTAAATATTTGTCGTTAAATAGTATGATTATTATTTATTTTTAAAGAGATGAGACAAGCTATAGCTGCGAAAATTCCTAAGGAAATAAAAGCCGTTGAAAACGTGCCGCTCCAGTCTGTAATTTTGCCTACAAGTGGTGCAGCGATTAACACAAAAACGATTCCTAGCATGTTAACCAATCCCATTGCAGCGCCTGCCCGACCCGGAAACATTGATGCTGCACGATTGAACAAGCCTGCGTAAGGCAGTCCGCAACCTACACCAAGAAATAGAATCGCAAGAATATCGAGAGGCAAGCTTTTAGAACAGAAAGCAAGCACAAAGCAGGCAATTGCATTTAGTGTTAAACTAATTAAAAGCAATTTTCTAACGCCAATTTGTTGCACTAATTTTCCGCCAAGAGGCCGAGTAAAAATGCCCAATAACAAAATTAAAGAAGCGATAAATGGAATGATTAATTTGTTAGAAAACTCGAAATTTTCTTTCAGCATTTCCGTAATCCAAGAACCGATAACGATAACCAATCCAAAAGAAGCCATTTGAACTATGCCTAAAAGATAAAGTTGATTGTTTGCCAACATTTTCAATAATGAACTGTGCGGATGTTCTTTTGCCAATGGTTTTGGGGCGATAAAGATTACAATTAATAGAGCTATTAAAGCGACAGTGGCAGTAGCTAAAAAAGCGTTAGGCCAGCCCTGAAAATAATTGGCAATTTGAGGAACTGCAAAGATGACAAAGCCCGAACCCAACAAAACGCTTGCTCCATAATAACCTTGATATAAAAACAATTTGTCGGTTGAAGTTGCTTGATAAATGTAGCGCGCACCCGAAACGAAACTTGAGCCTGTGCCAAAACCAACAAAAAACTTCCAAAATAACAACTGATTATAGCTTTCAGAAAATGAAATGCCAAGATTTCCTATAAAAACAATAGAAAGAGCGATGATTAATATTTTTTTTGGTCCATATTTATCTGCGAAATTTCCTGCTGGAATTTGCATAAAAGCGTGGGTTAGAAAAATTGCGGTGGTTAAAAAACCGAACATTGCTTTTGAAAACGGCACTTCGGGAGTGTCAAAACTTTTCATGAGCCATTCTTTTAAAGGGGCATGATTGGTATAATTTGCCGAGAAGGCAAAGCCCACAAAACAAGCACAAAAAAGTGCTAGTTTTTGATTGATTTCTGGTTTAGTTTCTTGCATGGTTTTGTTAATTTAAAATAGTTTTACAATACGAACCGCATTCAAAAAAGGAACGCTGCCGTTGATTGGTTCAAGTTTAATAACGATTCCTTTTCCGTCAATAGCAGTGGTTTCGATTTTTTTTATAATGGCTTGTTGAACGCCAATTTGATTACAAATATCAAAGTCTTTTAAAGTGATTTCATTATTTACAAAAACGTTAAAAGCACAAGTTTTAGTTTCTGAATAATTACCTGTGTTTCCAAGGGCGTAAACCAAATTTTCTTTAGCAACCTTAGGCGAGAGATTTGCCCAATAGCAATAAATCAAGTATTTTCCGTCGGGTACATCAGCTTTAAATTCTTTTATTCCTATTCGTTGGGTTTGAAAAATCGGGTCTTGATTGGTGTTGTAAATGTCTAAATCCGATGAAGGAATTACGCCGTTTTTTGTTTTGGGTTTAAATGCTTCTCCGCCTATGAAACCCCAACTTCCAGTTGCGTATTCTTTTTCTGGAATCCAACAAGTCTGAGATGTTCTGTCTTCAAAATACCGATTAGAACCAAGCATTACATTCAAGTCAGCAAATTGAGTTGTGGTCATTTTTGATGGAATTAAATCAAATTTAATTCTCAAAAAATCTTTCCGTTTTTTATCATTTGAAGCAATTGCTTCGATGGTATTTTCGCCTTTAATAAAGTGCACTTTTGCCCGAACAACTCCATTTTCAACAGAGAATTTACCCAAACTTAGACCATTATGAAAAAGTTCAATTTCAGGTTGATTGCTGTAAACTATTATTGGTTGCAAACAACTATTTGGTTCGTTTTCTACACCAGCTCTTGAAATCCAGTTTTTGTCGCCAATGGCAATAAAAGGTGTTTTTAATAAGTTGGCTTGATACAACAAATAGGTGTTTTTTATTTCTCTGTCCAGCCCAGTAATTCCTTTGTTATTTACATGTGGCACGGCATTTTCTCTATATTCTGAATAAAAATCATTAAGGTTCCAAATCATGGCTCCCGAAATAAATTTGCGGTCGAGAATAGATTTTAAATAATGTTCGTGATACAAATTGGCATATTCTGAAGTGTAATCAAAACGTTCGGGCGAAAAAGAATGTAATCGAACATCGACATCGGCACCATATTCAGTAATAACAATGGGAGTTTTAGGAAATTCTTTGTGAAAATTATCCAGAAAATCATCAAATCCATTAACATTAGAACTGTACCAACCTTGGTATAAATTCCAACCAATTAGTTTTGGAACATCAGTTAAATTAGTTTCTTTGTAAGCATTAATCGAACCGTGACAAGGTATTATTGTAAAACGATTTGGGTCTAATTGACGAATTAAATTTTCAATAGCTACTGCTTGTTTGTGAACTTCGGTGCAATAATTTTTGTGTTTTTCAGGCTCATTTTTATAAGGAGGTCTGAGCATTATTTCGTTCATGTAAGACCAAGCAACAATCGATGGGTGGTTGTAATTTTGCTTCACCATTTCGTTTACCATAAGCAACGAATTGTTCAAAAAAGCAGCACTTTCTGTAATAGCATTCACAATAGGAACTTCAACAATTGTGACTATTCCGAGTTGGTCGCAAAGGTTTATTATTTCTTGATTTTGCGGATAATGTGCCAATCGCAAGAAATTACCTCCCATTTCTTTGATAAGTCTGATGTCTCGAAGTTGCATTTCGTCTCGAAGTGCAATGCCCAACCCTTCGTAACATTCATGGCGGTTAGTTCCTATTAATTTTATTGGTTTTCCATTCAAATAAAACCCTTCGTTTGCAGTAAAATTAAACCATCTAAGTCCAAAAGTTGACTCAATTACTTCTTGAACTTGTTTGGAATCATTGTCAATCAAACTCACATTTACGATATATCGATTTGGATTTTCAATCGACCATAATGCTGGATTTAGAACTGTAATGGGTTTTGAAATTACGGTTTTGGTTTCATTTGGATTTAGAATAATCTTTTCTTTAAACTCCTGAATCACATTTCCTGATGGAGCAATTATTTTGGTTTGAATAGTTATTGATTTCTTTTTAGAAAATTCATTTTGAATGTTTGATTTAATGTTGATTGTCGCTTTTTTTTCGGTTACATTTTGTGTGTCAACAAACACTCCTGATGATGCAAAATCTTTTTTATTGAAATGAATTGGATTTAAAAACTGCAAAGAAAGATTGCGGTAAATTCCGCCGAAAAAAGTAAAATCTGCCGATAATGGTGGAATGTCTCTATTGTATTCGTTGGTAACTTTTATTGCAAATGCATTTTGTTTTCCAATAGAAACAAATTGGGTAATGTCAAAATTAAAAGCTGTATAACCGCCTATGTGATTTCCAACTTTTTTTCCGTTGATATATAATTCAACCTCTTGATTCGCCCCTTCAAAGTGAATGTAAACTTGTTTATTTTTGCCTTCGTCGCCAATAAAAATGCTTCTGCAATACCAACCAATTCCTCTATAAAAACCTGGTGTTTGATCTACTGCGTCTTCGTTGTTCCAAGTATGAGGTAATGAAATTAATTCGTAATTCTTCTTATTTTCCTTCTCGTTTTTATTTGAAATAGTATCGCCTTTAAAAAATCGCCAATTTTCATTAATGGTATAATTAGTATTAGAAGTTTGTGCATCTATTTCAACAGAAATGAATAGTATTTTTATAAATAACACTAAAAATAAACCAATTTTTTTCATAGCAATTAATTGATTTATTCGATGATGATATTTTCCCAAGTATCAGTTCTGAAGGGCGATGCGGGCAAATTATCTTGGTTAAATAAATTGGCAACACCTGTATTGTTCCAAGCATATCTGGCAGCAACTGGTTCGTTAATTTCAGAAGAAAAAACGATTAATTTGTTGTTTTCGATTAAAGCCGTTGCTTTGACAAATTTTTTATCTTTTCCAGCAATAAAAATATCATTTAGTTTTTCTCCTTTGAAAAATAAACCATGGTTGTATTTGAAACTGATTTCAATTTTGTTTCCGATTATTATGGCATCTTGATATAAAGGACCACAAAACGGAATTTGTTTTTGATACGTATTTGCCAAAGCAATATTTGCCAATCGCTCTCCGTAAGGTAATTTATTTGGCACATGCAATTCGTTTAAATCGCCAATATCCATAGTGGGGCACATGGCAGTATTTGGAACTTCTAATGTTTTTAATTGATTTTCTCTGATTATTGCAGCCAAATTGCTATCGCTGTATTTATAGGCAGTTAGTTGCAGAAAATAAAAAGGAAAGTCGCCTAATTTCCAATGTTCACGCCAGCCATAAATTAAGGCTTTCATCTGTTCAAGGTATTCGTTTGCCCAATCGCGATTGGAGGTTCCTTGGTACCAAATTACACCTTTGATCGTGTAAGGAATTAATGGATTTACCATCGCATTGAACAACACCGAAGGTCGCCGATGCGGACGGCTCATCATATAAACCGACTTTGGCTCTTCTAATTTTGGATTGATTTTTTTAGCTTCCGTAAATGAAATACTGTCATTTTTATAATCTAAACTCCATTTTTCCCAACGAGAATAGATGTTTTTTAGAACCGTATTGTCTTTCATTTTTTCGGAGGGTGTCCAACATTCTGCGCCTGTTCCGCCCCAATTGGCAGAAATAATTCCAATGGGTACATTTAATTCCTGTTGCATTTTTCTGGCAAAATAATAGCTCATTGCCGAAAATTCTTTAACACTTTCTGGTGCACATTCCAACCATTGAGATCCAGCGGAAATTTCAGTTTCTGGTTGATCCGCTTTTTTTTTCTTTACATTAAACAATCTAATGAATGGAAATGTTGCTTCTTTGATTTCTTTTTCGGCATCGGTTACTCTTTTCATTGGGAGTTCCATGTTGGATTGACCACTAGAAAACCAAACCTCACCTATCAAAACATTGTTTAATACTATTTTATTTTCGCCAGCAATCTCAATTCTCTGTTTTTCAAAATTTGCGGCAAAAGTTTTTATTTTTAGTTGCCAATTTCCAGCATTGTCGGCAATAACATCATATTTTTTTTTTTGCCAAGAAACTAAAATTGTGACTTTTTCGGATGGATTTGCTTTTCCCCAAAAGTTGACTTCTGAATTTTGTTGAAGCACCATATTGTCGCAAAATAATAGTGGCAAACTGACTTTAGCAAAAGACAAATTGCAAAGAAA
The DNA here is from genome assembly GCA_903920835.1 of uncultured Bacteroidota bacterium. Taxonomy (GTDB): domain Bacteria; phylum Bacteroidota; class Bacteroidia; order Flavobacteriales; family Flavobacteriaceae; genus Flavobacterium. The sequence goes on from CAIXNQ010000226.1 coordinate 14,687, forward strand.
AAGGAACGTTATTTTGAAAAGTAATTTCAACGAAATTTTATTTTTTTTGAGTTAATTCTAATACTTTTTGAGCGTAACGTTCGCCTAATATTTTAGCACTTGGTGCGTCATAATGGATATTATCTTCTAATAATTTAGTTCCTTCGGCAGTAACAAAGTCACTATTGGGAATGAATTCTTTAATTTTTCTAACTACATTATTGTTAAAATCAATAAAATCAGGTCGTTCAGAAAGTTCTCCACAGATAAACGGAATATTAGGTTCATTCAAATCTTGTCTGAAATGTGCTACCATTTCTTGAAGATTAGCTTTGTAGGAAACAAAATTATCTGCCTGTGCATCTTTATTGTCCGACGAGCCTTGATTCCAAATTATTGCTACCAATTTTCCGTGTTTTTGAGCCTCTTTTGCTCTGGTCAATGAAGCGTCATAGTTTGCTTTTCCGGGTTTGAACCAAAGTTTGATTGAGGAACCGCCTTGAGCATTCATAACCAAACCCAGTGGTTTTTTAAGTGTTTTTTGTAAATTAAGCATGCAAGAATAAGATGGGCTAACACCTTGCAATTTCAATTCCTTAATTGCCATTTCAATATCTGAATATTTGTTTAAAGGTTGGGCAGCAGGTTCAAAATTGCCGTCCTTGTTCAACAGAAAAACATCGGTCATTTTACCAGAATCTTCAAAAGGAATTTCACCTCTTCCAGACATGTTTGATTGCCCAATTGCGAAAATGATGTCCATTGGTTCTTTAGCTTTAACCGCCGGAGATTCGGTTTCTAAATAATTAATTAATTGGTATTTATTGTCGTTGAATTCTTTCATTAACTTCACAAATTCCTTGTAATATTGAAATGAATTATTTACCAAACCTTTATTTGAATCCGTGTTAGAAGGATCTACGTTTTTAGCTGTTGGATCGTTGTCTTGGTATTTAAAGTAATGCCAACCTACACAAGATTTACTATTTAATAAATTCAAACAAAAATGTTGGTAAGCATAGCCCTTGTCGGCTTGTGTATGTACTGTAAATCCTGCACCAGTCGTGTTGGCTAATCCTGCATCCATGGCTTTGGTGTAAAACTCAGTAACGATAAATGGCTTTTTAGCGGATCTATCCCAAACATCGATTAATGCAGGGTTTGGAGACCAATCGCCATAATAGTTGATGGATAAAATATCGCAATATCTACCTGCAGCAGCAATAATTGACTCCGTTTTTTTAGCACTTCCGTGTAATCTGCTTCCTAAGTATAAATGATTTGGGTCGTATTTTTTTATGGCTTTTGAAACGATTGAGTAATATTTATCAGCGACAAATCCTGCGAACTCTTCACGTATTTTGTCTGTTATTTTTTCAGATGAAAAACCTTTGTATTCTAGCCATTTGGCCGCGGCAAGATATCCAGCATCGGATTTATTTTCGAGTTTTAAATAACCTTCTAAATTATCTATTCCAAGAGGCAATTCGTTATCAGAGAAGTAACCAAAAAGATTTGGGTCGGTTATATTTCGGATTAATTCTTTAGCTCTTTCGTCACAAAACTGTTCAAATTCTGGATCAAAAACAAAAATAGTTTGATTGGGATATCCAGTATTTCCTGCCAATTGATAAGTTCCTCCGTGTTTTTTTCCGTAAGAACTCATAAAGTTTAGATTTGGAGCATAAGTAAATGGATTTTTAGAATCTTTATTAACTTGTCTAATTAAATCGTCTTCGCTCCAGGAACCAGCTCCGTAAATTCCGATTTTGTTTAATGAATCAATGGTCGATTTTAGCCATTTATTAGGTTCGCCAAAGTGCTTTTTGAACTCTTCGTTGTTTTTTTCAGATTTTCCTGGACGCAAAGAATTAACCGCAACTTGAATATTTCTGTATCCAAAAGGGTCAATAATCCACCATCTTTTTCCTTGCTTTTCAGTTCTGAAAAATCCAGTAGCTTTGAACTTTTTGGTAATATCACTTCCGTAAATTGCTGATTTTTGTTTATTGATAACTTTAAAGTTATCAAGGTTTTTTATGATGCAAGTTTCATAATTTCTCCATGCCAAATCTTTGCCTTTTTCCCATGGTTTTGATTCAACCATAATTGGTTTATAGTAAATTCCTACCAAACCGTTAATTTGGTTTTTAGAATTTGCTTGTGACTGTGAATTAACAAATTGACTTAGTAAAATTAGAAAACAAAAAAGATTTTTCATTTTGGTTTTTTGAATATTAATTATAACCTGGATTTTGAGGATAGTTTCCACCCATTGCATTAATTTGAGACAAAGGTATTGGCCATCTTACATTATTATCTGTAAAATTTGATCTTACGCTAGAATAATAAGTAGCAGTTACTGTATTTGTATTGATATCTGTTTTGCCTGTTAAATTATTATAATTTATTTTATTTAAAAAGCTGTAAAAATCCATGTCTGTGTTGAATACATATCCACTCACATTTGTATTGAATTGACAACCAGAATAGTTTTGAATTTGAGATTTCATAGTACTTAATCCAAATCTTTTTAAAACGTACCATCTATGACCAAAAGCTTCTTGGCCAAATTCTCTAGCATCTTCGTCTAGAATATCTTGCAATGTAAGGATTCCTGTTTTTTGTGGATTTCCGGCTCTTTGCCAAGTTTTGTTATAAAATTCTAATGCTTTTGCATTGTTGCCGCTTCTTAAATAAGCTTCGGCTCCAAGAAGGTAAGTTTCTGCTAATCTATATACTATAATATCTTTAAATGAAGGATTAGTAACAATATCTCTTGTCCATTTATCAAAATATTTGGTTGAACTAGGATGTAAAGAATAGGCGAAGTTTGACGCCATAAATTTTGGAACAACATCTCCGTTTACAAAACTAAAAGTAAGCGTTTTATTCAAAGCATTTGTTGGTCCCCAAGTTTGCAATTGTTGTATTGCTGCTGCTGGCAAACCTAAATTTTGATTAGGTTGTCCGTTAATAAACAAATATTTAATATCCCAAGATTGAATAGACAAAGTTCTGTTTAGAGTAGTTCCAGCAGGAATATTATTAAAAGTAAATGTATGTCGATAATATTGTGAAAATCTTTTATCGTTTACTTTATCATATAAACTTAACAAATAATCATTAGGATATACACGCCCCCAAGTTACGCCCCCTTGTTCTAAATCAGTAATCAATGCTGAACTGGTTGTGGTATTTAAAACAGTTGATTTGTCATAGCGAGTTAAAGTTGCAGAGGCGAAACGATGTCCTGTTAATGTTCCTTGTGTATTTGTTGCTGCACCACCAATCTCTTTACTCCATTGTTCTACAAAAATAGATTCGCTATGGTTTAAATTTTGACCATCCATAAACACATTTTTAGGTTCTGCAACCAAGCTGTATGGCCCATTATTGATGATGTTGTTTACTTGTGCAATGGCATCGTTTAAATCAATTGTGTTTTGATTTTGATCGATTGGCCACATATCTGCTAATGCTTTTACATGACAGGCAAATCCTTTTGTAAATCTTCCAACTTGAGGCGTTGTCCAAGCCAAATTGTTGATTGCAAAATCTAAATCTTGTTTAATTTGATTCATCACAGCTTGTTGGGGAGCTGGTTGATAGTTTATTGGATCATTAACGTTGTATGGAGTTATAGCAGTGGTTGTTAAATAAATATTGTCGAATCTTTTTAATAAATTGAAGTAAGCATGAGCTCTGAAACAATAGGCTTCGCTTAATGCTTGGATTATTAAAGGATTTGTTTGATCCATTAACAAAGCATAATATATGATTTCATTTGCTTTACCAATAATTTTGTAGTTATAATTCCAATATCCTTCAACGTCTTTATTAGCAGAGTTTAATTTTGCTGGATCATATAGAACAGTTCCGCTCCAGTCACCATCGCCAGCTCTTGTAAAAGTAATATCATCGCCACCTAATAGAGAATTGGCTGGCAAACTACCTGTTCCTTCCCCAAAATTCGCAATGTCTCTTTCAATCGAATAAAGTGCTGTAATAGCAAAACCAATTCCTTCTGGAGTTTTATAGATAAAATCATTATTTAAATCGGTTTGATTTTTTTCATCTAAAAAATTAGAACAGCCAAAAAGTGAAAATAACACAAAAGCCGTAATCAATAAATTTGTTTTCATAATTATAATTTTTTTAGAAGGAAACATTAATTCCCATGTTAACTGTTTTCGGTTCTGGATAGCTTGAAGGGCTTGTTTCAGGCCCAAAGGCTTTATATTTTGTCCAAGTGAAATAGTTGGTAAATGAAGTATATAAATTTAATCTAGACATTCCTGATTTATCTAACCAATCTGTTTTTGGGAAGGTATATCCGATTGAAATCGTTCTTAAACGAATGTAAGAAGCATCTTGAAGTCCTAAAGATTTTATATAGGTATCACCTACACTGCCAGCAGGAAGTGGCGCTTCTTGACCTAGTCCTGTTGGCGTCCAATAATCTACTTTTATTCCGTTATTAGGGCCAGTGTTAGAACCTCCGTTGTTATAGTCATATAAAAACGAATTGTTTTTTATTACTCCCTGAACTGTATAAAAATCTAAGAAAAGTTCAATGCCTTTATAGTTAAAAGTTGTGCTGAAAGAACCAATCCATTTTGGGGCAGCATCTATAATTTGTTTATCGGCAATAGTAATAACTCCATCACCATTAATGTCTTGAACCCGAATAGTCCCCACTTTTGCTAACAATTGAGCATCAGTTAATAATGTTCCTGTTACAGGATCATGTCCTTGTGCTGAATTCTTTACTTCGTCATAAGAATTAAAAATTCCATCAAAAACATATTGATTATAGGCGTTAATTGAATGGCCAATAAACCAGCCATTGTTGGGTTGATCTAACGGATTTCCGTTTGCATCGGTCTGACCGTCAATTTTCAAAATCCTATTTTTGTTTTGACTGTAAGCTAGATTAACACCCCAACTGAAATTTGGAGTTTTTATTAATAATGCACTAATTTGAGCTTCTATACCAATATTTTGAACCTCACCAATGTTTGTCAATTGATTAGTGTAGCCAGAGTTTGATGGTAGTTTTTTGTAAATCAATAAATCTGTAGTTCGAGTGTCATACCATTCTAGACTACCTGATATTCTGTCTTTTAAGAAGCCAAAATCCAAACCTACGTTTTTAGATGCTGTTTGTTCCCATTTCAAAAATGGATTTGGCAAAGAATTGCCTGGCAATAATCCAACAGAATAAGCACTTGTATTTCCGTATAACATATCATATTCGTTTACGGTTGCAGATGATTGAAATGGACCAACTCCTTGATTTCCGACAACACCATAACTTAATCGAAGTTTTAAATTAGATAGCACTTTACTTTCTTTTAAAAATGATTCTTCGTTAATTCTCCAAGCAAGAGAATAAGAAGGAAATAATCCCCATTTATTTTCTTGACCAAAAACAGAAGAGCCGTCTTTTCTCAAAGAAGCTGAGAAAATATATTTTTCAAATAACGTATAACGAATACGCCCAAGAAACGACATTAATTGTCTTGGACTGATATTTCTATTTGGTTTATTAAAAATAGACGCATTACTAATTCCATCTGCTCCAAAATAATCACTTAGAAATTGAGTTGCAGATTGCGTATAAGTTTCTGTTGTTAATTTATTAGCACTTTGTACCGCCGTAATATCAAAACGATTGCTTTGATTGATGGTTTTGTCATACGTAAAAATATTTTCAACCAGCCATTCTTTATCTGTTTTAAATTTAAATTGACCCCAACCGTTGGTTGATGCACCAAATTCATGAAGTCTTGTTTGATAGCTTTTTTCGTTCTCGTTTCTGTAATCATATTTGCTATTGAAACGATATTTAAAACCTTTAAATAGGTCAATTTCTGTAAACAAATTTAACAATAAACGATCTGCCATTGTCATGTCGCTATACTGCTTGCTGTTCCAAATTGGATTGTATTTTAAATCAGAAGTTACATATCTATTTAGATTTCCGTTTTCATCATAAACCGAAGAATATGGTGAGAAAGTTATTGCTTTTTGATACATATCATTTGAAGTTGTAGAATTGTTTGAGCCATCTTCTCCATTTGCTTCAGAATGGGTATATGCTAAATTAATTCCTGTTTTTACAGTTCTAGATATTTTTTGATCGATATTAATTCTGCCTGCAATTCTTTTATAATCAGAATTTAATATCATCCCATCTTGATAAAAATAATTCAAACTTGTACTGAATTTGGTATTTTCATTTCCGCCTCTAAGACTTAAATTTGTGTTATAAATAACTGCTGGTTTAATTAATTCAGTCAACCAATCTGTTGTTCTTCCAGCTTTATAATTCTGTATCATGGCATTGTCGCCAATTACAGATAATATTTTTGCTTGATCTGCTGGGTCTGAAGAATTTTGTAAGGTTGAAACAGATTTAAATTCTCCAATTTGAGCCAATCTTTTTTGAAGCCATTCGTTTCCGTTCATTACATCAAAATTCTTTTTTAATGATTGAACAGAAGTTGTGTTGCTAAAATCAATTTGGAGTTTTCCTGTTGTTCCTCTTTTGGTAGTTACTAAAATTACACCTGCCGAAGCTCTTGCTCCATAAATTGCTTGAGAAGAAGCGTCTTTCAAAACTTCAATGCTTTTAATGTCGTTTGCATTTAAATCATTAATATCTGAAACTGGTGAGCCGTCAACAATATAAAGTGGCGCATTACTTCCAGAAAGTGATCGTTGTCCACGAATTAAAATATCAGAACTACCTCCAGGTCTAGACGAATTTACAGTTACGCTCACACCAGCTATTCTTCCTCGAAGCATTTCGTTTACATTTGTTGTTGGAACGGTCATCATTTCTTTTGTGTTAACAGAAGATATTGAACCTGTAACATCTTTTTTTCGTTGTGTTCCATATCCAACAACTACAACTTCTTCGAGTTCTTTTTTGTCTTCAACTAAATTGACATTGATTTCCTTGGCGTTTCCAACGGTCTTTTTTTGAGTAACATAACCAGAAAAACTGAATATCAAGACTGTTTTTTCACTAGAAACCATTATTGTAAAACTTCCGTCAATATCTGTTGAGGTTGATTTTTTTTCACTTGAAATAACATTAACACCCGGTAATGTTTCTCCTTTTGAGCCATACACTTTTCCAGTAATTTTAATTGTGCCCGATTGAGCAAATATTACTGACGATAATAGCAGCATTAAAAAAAATAGACTTTTTTTCATATTTATTTTTTGGTTTTTAAAATTTTATAAATCAATAATTGGTTGGTATTTTGGCACTAAGGTTTTCATTAACAGCCAAGCGATTAAATATGCAACTGCACAAATAACAAACATTATTGAATAACCAGTTTGTATATGTCCTAGTTTATCATAATAATCAAACAAAGCGCCGCCAAGTTTAGTAACAATTACACCGCCGATACCACCAGCCATTCCGCCAATTCCTATTATTGAGCCAATCGCTTTTTTAGGAAACATGTCAGAAACAGTGGTAAAAATATTAGCAGACCATGCTTGATGCGCTGATGCACCAATTCCAATTAAAATTACAGGAATCCAGAAACTAATACTTCCTAAGGCTTGAGCAAATAATACAACTAGCGGTACTAAAGCAATATAAAACATTGCTTTCATTCTGCCTTCATAAGAGTTGTATCCTTTTTTGATGAAAACCATCGGTAACCAACCTCCAAAAATGCTTCCAAACATAGTAAGTGTATAAAGGACAGCAAGTGGCAATACAATGTCTGTTCCTTTCATATTAAACTGAGATTCAAGATATTTAGGAAGCCAAAATAAGAAAAACCACCAAATTCCATCGGTCATAAACTTTCCTAATGCAAAAGCATAGGTTTGTTTATATTTCAATAATTTAGTCCAAGGAAATTTTTCCTCGTTTGTTTCAATTTGGTCGTTATCGGTGTTGATATATTCAAACTCTTCTTTGCTTAATCGCTTTTGATTTTGAGGTTTATCATAAAAAATATACCAAAAAAACATCCAAACAAATCCTATTGCTCCCACTAAAATAAACGAAAATTCCCATCCCCATTTTTCAGCAATAATTGGAACTGTTAAAGGTGCTAAAATTGCACCGATGTTAGATCCCGAATTAAAAATTCCGGTAGCTAATGATCGTTCTTTTTTTGGAAAATACTCAGCAGTTGCTTTAATTGCTGACGGAAAATTACCTGCTTCACCAAATCCTAAAACGGCTCGTGAAAGCATGAATCCCGCAATTGAAACGGGAACAACTCCTAATCCTATCCATGTTAAAGTAGTTGAAAAAACGGTTCCAACTTGAATAGAATAGGCATGCATAATGGCACCCAAAGACCATATAAATATTGCTAAAGCATATCCTGATTTTGTTCCTAATTTGTCAATTATGCGCCCCGCAAAAAGCATTGAAAAAGCATAAACAATTTGAAAAACTGCTGTAATATTTGCATAATCCGAATTCGACCAATTAAATTCCTTTGACAAACTTGGTGCCAACAAACTTAATACTTGTCTGTCTAGGTAATTTACTGTTGTTGCAAAAAACAGCAACCCACAAATTGTCCAACGATAATTTTTATATTTTATTGACATAGCATGGAAAGTTAAAATAATGTACTGAATTTTTATAACAAATATCAATAATTGTATTTCCTATAAATCCTAAGTCATTCGGAAGTTGTTGTTTTTCAATTTCATCGCCCATAATATTGCATAGTATTCTTCGGAAATAATCGTGTCTTGGAAACGATAAGAAACTTCTAGAATCAGTCAGCATACCAATAAAATTAGGCAATAATCCGAAGTTGGATAGTACGTTCAATTGTTTTTCGATACCGTCTTTTTGATCTAAAAACCACCAAGCCGCTCCATATTGAACTTTTCCTTTGATTGGACCTTCGTTAAAGTTTGCCGCCATTGCCGCAAAAACTTCGTTGTCTTTTGGGTTTAAGTTATAAACGATTGTTTTTGTTAATGTGTTGTTGTAGTTTAATTTATCAAAAAACTTAGACATAGATTCGGCATGGTTCATGTCGCCAATAGAATCAAAACCAGTGTCTGGACCAATGGCTTTCATCATTTTTGAATTGTTATTTCGAATGGCCCCAACATGAAATTGTTGCGTCCAGCCTTTTTCAAAATCCATTACAGCCAAGTCAAACAAAATTGCCGATTTATATTTTTGAATTTCATTAGTTGTTAAATGACCTTTTTGAATTGCTTTTTCAAAAATAGCATTAACTTCTGTTAGCGAATATTCTTCTCCATAAAAAGTATCCAATCCGTGGTCAGAAATTCTACATCCAAGTTTATGAAAATAATCATGTCTTGATTTTAAAGCGATTAATAGTTCTTGATAACTTTTAATTTTTGTTTTAACAACGTTTTCTAAATGGTTTATCCAATTATTGAAAACTAAAATATTTTCAATATTAACTGCTTTATCTGGTCGAAATGATGGTAGCACCATGATTTCAAATTCTTGATTTTGAATTTCTTGATGGTATTTCAAATCATCGGTAGGATCATCTGTTGTTCCCACCATTTGAACATTCATTTTTCGCAATAGATTTTTTACGCTAAAATCTGGTTTTTGAAGTAAAGCAGAAGCTTCAATATAGATTTCTTCTGCCGTAGCTGGATTTAATAGTTTTTCTATGCCAAAATAATTTTTTAACTCGAGATGTGTCCAATGGTACAAAGGATTTCGAAGCGTTTTCGGAACCGTCTCTGCCCATTTTTGAAACTTTTCAAAATCAGTTGCATTTCCAGTGATGTATTTTTCATCAACGCCATTTGCCCTCATTGCGCGCCATTTGTAATGATCACCTTCAATCCAAATCTGGGTTAGGTTTTCAAATTGTCGGTCAGCTGCAATATCTTTTGGAGATAAATGACAATGATAATCTATGATTGGCTGGTTTTTTGCGTATTGATTATAAAGTTTTATCGCCGTTTCGTTGTAAAGCAAAAAATCGTCTGTTAAAAAAGTATTCTTTGACATAATATAGTATTAAAATAAACTTTTTTCAATTCCCATTTCTAATCCTCGCAACTCTGCTAATCCTCGCAAACGACCAATTGCTGAGTAACCAGGATTTGTTTTTTTGTTCAAATCATCAAGCATTTGATGTCCGTGATCGGGACGCATTGGAACTATTAAGTTTGTCTTTTTTTGTGTTTTTATAATTGATTTAATTACCTCATACATGTCCACGTCGCCTTCGAGGTGATTGGCCTCAAAAAAGCTTCCTTCTTCATTTCTTTTGGTACTTCTAAGATGAATGAAATACATTTTTTCTCCATGTCGGTCAATCATTCCAGCCAAATCATTTTCTGCGATAACTCCATAAGAACCTGTACACATCGTGAAACCATTGCTTTTGTAATTAACTGTAGTTAGCATTTCTTCTAAATCTGCTTCGGTGCTCACAACCCTCGGTAATCCAAGGATTGAATATGGTGGATCGTCAGGATGAATTGCCATTTTAACATTTACGCTATCTGCAATCGGCATTATTTGCTGTTGAAAAAAGAAGAGATTTTCTTTTAATTTTTTTCTGTCAATTCCTTTGTATCCTTCAAGCACTTTAAGGAAATCCGCAACAGAATAAGTTTCTTCCGAACCTGGCAAGCCTGCTAAAATATTTTTTTGAAGTTTTGATTTTGCTTCGTCATCCATGTTTTCAAACAATGATTTTGCTTTGGCAATTTGTGCAGAAGAATAATCTTTGGCTGCGTTCGGTCTGTTAAGAATATACAAATCAAAAACGATAAACTCATTCATGTCAAATCGCAACGCTTTTGAACCATCTGGCATTTCATAAGACAAGTCTGTTCTAGACCAATCCAAAACCGGCATGAAATTATAACAAATGATATTGATTCTGCAAGCTGCTAAATTTTTAATACTTTGTTTATAATTTTCGATGTACTTTAAATAATCACCAGTTTGTTTTTTTATGTCTTCATGTACCGGAACACTTTCTACCACTGACCATTTCAATCCAGAAGGACCGTTTGACGCTATTCCGTCTTTGAATTCGATCGTATTTTTTCGTTTCATTATTTCATCGATTTCCCAAACTTGACCGTTTGGAATGTGATGAAGTGCGGTTACAATTCCTGTTGCTCCCGCTTGCAAAATATCTGATAATTTAACTGGATCGTTTGGTCCGAACCATCTCCATGTTTGTTCCATAATTTTTTTGATATTAAATACTAGACACTCCAAAGCCACCGTCAACATTTATGACTACTCCCGTCACAAATTTTGATGCATCGCTGCATAAAAACATTAATGCTCCATCTAAATCTTCGGGAACACCAAAGCGTTTCATTGGTGTCATGTCGATAATTTTTTCTCCTCTAGGTGTTAAATTCCCTTCAGGAGTTAGCAACAAATCTCTGTTTTGCTTTCCAATAAAAAAACCTGGAGCGATAGCATTTACTCTAATTCCTTCTCCAAATTTAGTTGCCATTTCAACTGCCATCCATTTGGTAAAATTGTCAATAGCCGCTTTTGATGCGGAATATCCAACTACACGAGTTAAAGGTCTTTGTGCCGAAGCAGAAGAAATATTGATAATAATTCCAGATTTTTGTTTAGCGAAAATTTCTGAAAACACCTGTGAAGGAAGCATTGTTCCAATGATATTCAAATCAAGTACTTTTTGTAAATCTTCTTGGCTCATATCATAAATTGCTTGATCTTGACCAATTGTAGCTCCAGGCATGTTTCCGCCTGCGGCATTTATCAAAATATCTAAATGACCAAATTCTTTTAAAATATAATCACGAACAACTTCTAACGATTCTTTGTTTAGAACGTTTGCAACAACTGAAAATGCCTTCCCTCCATTATTCTTAATATTTTGAACAGCATTTTCTGCTTCTTCTGGTCGTAGTCCCATGATTCCAACAATCGCTCCTCGCGAAGCAAGTACTTGCGCCATATTGCCACCAAGAACGCCAGCACCTCCGGTAATTAATACAACTTTTCCTTCTACATCAAATAGATTATTCATTCTTAATGTTTTATTGTTCTAATTATCTCTAAAACAGCTGCTGTATTATTTTGAATCGCTGCATAATCTTTGTTTTCCATTAGCGATTTACTTACTAATTTGCTGCCCATTCCAACAGATACTACGCCAGCTTTATACCAACTTTCAATACTTTCTTTTGTAGTATCAACACCTCCTGTTGGCATGAAACTTAAATTTGGAAATACATCTTTGATTGTACTCATAAATTCTACTCCAAGAATATTTCCTGGGAAAAGTTTAATGAATTTTACTCCAGCATTTTCAGCGGCAATAATTTCACTTGGTGTCATGCAGCCAGGAGCATAAAATATATCATTTGCCACTGCGTATTCTGCAATTTCTAATACAAAACCGGGACTAACAAGAAAATCTGCTCCAAGTTCTAAAAATTGTTTTGATTGATTTAGGTTTTTTACAGTACCAATGCCAATTAATAAATCTTGCATTTCTGCGTTTCTAACTTCGATTAGCTTTTTAAAATTGTTAGCTGCTTTTTCGCCTCGGTTTGTATATTCGATAGCTTTAATACCTGCTCGGTATAATGATTTAAGAATTTCAACACTCACAGTTTCGTCAGCATTAAAATATAAAGGAAGAATTCCTTGATTCACAATCGAATCATAAACTGTTTTTGATTTACTCATTATTTTATATCTTAATTTTTACAACCATTTTTTTTATTTCACCATCGCCAATCATAGGCGCATGAACGTCTTCTGGAAAGAAAATCGTGAATTGATTATCTTTCAATTGAAAGTACATATCTGGTTTGTCTGCATAAAAGCGAACATCTTTTTCTGGATTGTATGCTCCATTTTGAGTTTTACAATTAGAACGAGGTTTCCAACCAAAAGTTTCTGTCCCAGAAATACAAAGTTGAATATCAATAAATTGATCATGACATTCAAATTTTTCTAAACTTGTTTCTTTTGTTTTTCCGATAGAAGTTGTTATGAATGCTCTTATGTTTTCTGGCATTTCAATTTTTCCGTCGGGAGTGATTTTTAAATCGTTTTTTAAGATAAATTCAAAAGCAGTTTCAAATAACGGATGTAAACCATAATATTTGTGTGCTTGTTCAATGGTGTCAATTATCATTTCAAAAAAATTATTATCGTTGAACTCTTCCGCTACCGTCTCCCATAACCAAGTCTTTTACTTCGGCTAAAGTTGCGTGGTTTAAATCTCCTGGAATAGTGTGTTTTAAAGCACTCGCAGCTACACCAAATTCGGCAGCATCGCTCATTTTCATTCCTGTAACTAATCCGTAAATGAGACCGCTCGCAAACGAATCGCCACTTCCAACTCTATCAACTATTCTAACATTATATTGTTTAGTATGATAAAATTCTTCACCATTATAAACTAATGCACTCCAACCATTGTCGCTAGCACTATGACTTTCTCTTAATGAAGAAGCAATGAATTTAAATCCAAATTTCTCTTTCATTTGTTTGAAAACATCTTTAAATCCGTCAAGATTTAGTTCTCCTTTAGTTACATCTGTATCTTTTGCTTTAAAACCAAGTGTGGTGTCCGCATCTTCTTCGTTACCAATACAAATATCAACATATTGACAAAGCTCACTCATAACTTCTCTAGCTTTTTCTTTTGACCAAAGTTTTTTTCTGTAATTTAGATCTATGCTGGTTGTTATCCCTTTTGATTTAGCAGCTTTTAATGCTTCCAATGTTAATTTAGCAGCTTTATCGCTTAATGCTGGTGTGATTCCGGTGGTATGAAACCAATCACAACCCTCAAAAATAGCCCCAAAATCAAATTCTGAAGCTTGAACATCAGCAATTGAAGCACCTGCACGATCATAAACCACTTGAGAAGCACGCATTGAAGCACCTGTTTCTAAAAAATAGATACCTAATCTATCTCCACCTCTTGCCACAAATTTTGTATCTACTCCATATCTGCGAAGATGATTAATTGCCGATTGTCCAATAGGGTTATTAGGCACTTTTGAAACGAAGGTTCCATTTAAACCATAATTACATAAT
>CAIXNQ010000227.1 GCA_903920835.1 uncultured Bacteroidota bacterium
ATTAAATTATTTCTAGTATGTTTTTATCAAAGAAATAAAATTATTATTAATTAGTTCTATTTTCTTTTTGGTTTAAAAATATTTTAAGTTCTTGGAAGGTAATTTACACAATCAAAAGACTAGTCGCTTAAAACAAACGCCAAGTTCTCTGCAACTTCATCGGGCAGCGTGTTGGTGTCGATGATTGCTTCTGAAATTGCTTTCTTTTTGTTTTGTAACAAAAGTATTTTTTCTTCAATGGTATCTTTTGCAATAAACCGAACTACATGAACGGTGCTTTTTTGACCTATTCGGTGGGCTCTGCTTAAAGCTTGTTGTTCGGCAAACGGATTCCACCATGGATCTAAAATTAAAACATAAGTTGCCGCGGTTAAATTGAGTCCGAAGCCGCCTGCTTTTAGTGAAATGAAAAACAAAAGTTGTTCTGGATTGTTTTGAAATTGCTGCACTTCATTTTCTCGATGTTCTGTCGGTGTTTCGCCCGTCAGCAAACAAAAGGAATGTTTGTTCTTTTTGCACCAATCGGTATAAATGTCAATGTGTTTAACAAACGAACTGAACAATAACACCTTTTGTTTTGCTTTTAATAACGTTTCAAGATATTCAACGACATCGAGAAATTTGCCAGAATCATATTTAAAATCGGTATTTACCAACTTTGGGTGATTGCCCAATTGTCGTAGCTTCATCAAGGAATTTAATATGCTAAGTTGGTCGTTCGATCGGTCTTTCATCAAAATAAAATTTCTAACAATCGACTTTTCTTTTTCATAACAAATGCGCTGTTCGGGTTGCATTTCTGAATAAAAAATATGCTCCGAAATGGGCGGTAAATCTTTTGTAACTTGACTTTTAGTTCGCCTCAAGATATAAGGATTAATGAGGTTTTTAAGTTCTTCAATCGCATTTTCGTCTTTGTTTTTCTGGATTGGATTTTTAAAATAGCGTACAAAAAACGAATATTCACCCAATAAATTTGGGTTGATGAACTGCATTTGCGACCATAAATCATCAAGCGAATTTTCAATAGGTGTGCCACTCAACGAGATTTTATGTTCGGTTTGAATCTGGTTTAAGGCCTGAAATATTTTAGAATTTTTATTTTTTATGTACTGACTTTCGTCTAAAATCAAATAACGGAATGACAAATTTTGCAACCAATCAATATCTTTCAAAACAATTGGATAGGTCGTAAAAACAAGGTCGTAGCGTTCTAGTTTTGATTTAAGTACTTTTCTGTCTGCACCATTATAGACAATAGATTTGAGACTTGGCGTGAATTTTTTGGTTTCATTTCTCCAATTAAATAGCAATGATGAAGGTGCGACAATCAAGGCTTTTAATGGCGCTTGTTGGGCTGTTACTGCCGAAAACAAATCGACAGGTTCGTTAGTTGTTATCGGTTGAAGTTGGTCTTTTACATAAATTAAAACCGCTAACGTTTGAAGTGTTTTTCCAAGACCCATATCGTCGGCTAGACATGCACCCAGTTTGTTATTGTAGTGATTAATTAACCAATTGACGCCTTCTTTTTGATAGTTACGCAAAGTTGCTTTCAGGTTTTTTGAAAGTTCAAAATCTGTGTTTTTATTATCGCTATGTTTTGTTGCATCATATTTTAGTAATTTTTCCAAAACTGGCAATTGACTTTTTCTGATTCTAATTTTATCAGCCTCCTTTTTACCCATCTCAATAAAGATTTTGTATTGGCTAAACCATTCGTCAGGAATCAATAAAAACTGTCCATTGGGCAATTCAAAAAATGGGTTGTTCGATTTAATATTGGGTACGATTTGAACAAACGGAAAAACAAAAGTCCCGCAAGTAATCTGCATCTCGACATCAAACCAATCTTGATTTTCTTCAAATTTTGTTGAAATAGTTCCAAAATCGCTGCTGATTTTTTTGTTTTCGACAGCAATATTTTCAACCGAAAAACCTTCGTTTTCGAGTTGCTGTTTGTTGTTGATTAACCATTGAATTGTTTCATATTTTCCTGACGAAACTGTTTTTTCAACAGCAAATAATTTATTTTCAGTAATGTTCAAACCAACTTTTGAAGCTTTTTCAATCCAATTTTTTTCTTCAACGGTGTTTCTTTTGGTTTGAATAATTGAAATTTGATCTTCAATAACCACATTTGAGCGTAGTTGTTTGCTGTCTGAATATGAAAAAGATGTTTTTTCATATTCAAAAATAATTTCTAGCAAATAACTGTTTGAAAAGAAATTAAAAATAGGCTTAATACTGCATTTTTGAATCGTTGTTTTCTGAATCATTTCAAAACCCAAAGCTTCGATTGCTACTTTGTTTACCATGTCTTTGAAGAAGGTTTCAAAATATTTCTTACTTGAACTTTCAGGAATTTCAACGGTCTTTTTATTTAGAAAAGGAAAGATTTTATTGCTGTTAATGTGCTCCAATTGATAGATCATTTTATCAACACAAACCCAACCGGGCATATTCAGGAGCAATTTGGTTTGCTTTTCTGAGGGATAAAAACGCGCATCATTATCTAAAGAAAATGTATAAATAATTTTATCTGTAACTTTTTCAAATTTTAAAACTGATTTTAGCGGCTTTTCGCCAAATGAAATTTGTTGCACACCAAAAGGAATTTCACGATTCAAATTCAAACAAAGCGGAGCTTTGATTTTTTTACAAGTTTCGAGAAAAATATTCAGTTTAAAAGAAAAATATTGATCGAAAGCTTTTTTAAATAATGAGTCTTTTATCAGTTCTGCAATCGATTTTTTTAATTTATTTTTCTCGTTATATTTTTTTTCTAAAGCCGCAATAGATAAAGAGTTGCAGTTATTTAAAAGCACTTCAAAATCTTCTGAAATATCAATTTTAAAACTGTCTATTATTTCTTTAGTTGCTTTTTTTTCGATATAATCAATTTGATTATTTATGATTTTAGCAATATAAGCACTAGGCAAAAATTGTTTGATTTCATTATTAAAACTCAGGTCGAAACAAAGACAAAATTCGGGATTCATTGAAGTATTCTTATTCTCACAAAAGAAGTGCAAAAAGCTTAATTAATCCTAAAAAAATGAAAGTTTTTGAAGACTAATGCGGTTTTGGTTCAAAAAACAACAAATTTCGCAAAAACTCAAAATTAAAATGTCTATTTTTGCTCGATAGAAAACAATTTTAATGAAAGAATTAAAAAACATTTCGCGCTCACGGGCGCAAGAATCGTCGGCAGCTATCGAACGATTGTACATTACCATGCGGCATTTATTTAACCGTGGATTTTATAAACCCATGGGCGTTTCAGGCGAAACACTTCGTGAAGCTTTATTATCGCTTCGTCCTGAAATTTACGGTTCCATAGCCGAAGAAAAAGTAGAATTAAACGGATTGTTATATGTAATAGAACGTTTACCTGTCGGAATTGAAGAATGTCGATTTATCAATTTAACTTCAGACGAAGGCTATTCAAAATCGCATTTTCAAGCGATAGTTCCACCAAAAAGAAGAAGAAATTGCTACCGAATCGACGAGGAACAAATGAATATCGAAATCACTCGTGGACGTTCGGATATTTATGATGTTTTGACGCATTTGACTTTTATTTTCATCGAATCACACAAAATTAAAAACCGCGTTTTACTAGACGATACGAACGAAGTAACCCGCGATTGGCAAAAAGTAGAACATATAATTAGCCAAAATAAAAAATTAACTTTAATAGAAAAAGAAAAAGCGATTTCGCATGTTTCTTACATTTTAGGTCGTTCGTTTGAAGAAGTTTTAATGATTTATGACAACTTTGGAACTGCCGAAAAACCCGATCGTTTTTTACATATTATTTATTGGTTGGGACGATTGGCTATTGAAGAAGTCGTTGAAAATAACAAACGAACCATCACATTCAGTCCGATTCTTAGAGAACGATTAGGGCATCATATTCATGGCGAAATCTGGGCAACAAACATTAAAAGCGTTTTAGAATCCAACCAACTTCTACGCAGACCCATTCACATCATTAGTGCTAATATGCACAGCGTGATGAATTCTATTTTTGCTACTCATGTTTTAAAATCAAAGTTTAAAGATAAATCAGATTTCTTTATTTACGAAGAATTAAGCAAATCTGGTGCTCACGAAGTTCGTGATAAAGTGGAAGATTTTGCCAAACAACACGGTATGATTTCGCTACCTGATACTTCTGGAACCAACATCGACGTTCAGATTTTTGACACGGCCAAAATTGATTGGAAAAAATCATCTTTTGCGAATGCTAAAACAGGCGAAGATGCCCCAGTGCTCATCGTGATGGACTATGCCTTTGGTGAGCAAGCTTTTGAAACCATTGACGAATTGCTAAAACCATTCAAAAAAGCAACCTTGCTTAATGTCGAATCGGTTTCGATTATGGGAAAAGCAGGAATTCTAGAAGGCGGAAAAGGCGACATCATGATTCCATCTGCACATATTAACGAAGGGACTGCTGATAATTATCCGTTTGAAAATGAACTTACCGTAGAAATGTTTGAAGGTAATGACATTCCAGTTTTTGCAGGTCCGATGGTTACAGTGTTAGGAACTTCTCTGCAAAATAGAGATTTGCTCAAGTTTTTTCATGAATCCACTTGGAATGTTATTGGACTTGAAATGGAAGGGGCTTATTATCAAAAAGCAATTCAGTCGGCATCAAAAATAAGAAAAAGCATTAATCCAAATGTAAAAGTGCGTTATGCGTATTATGCTTCCGACAATCCATTAGAAACAGGTAGCACTTTAGCTTCGGGCGGTTTGGGAACCACGGGAGTTAAGCCTACATACTTAATCACTATAAAAATTCTAGAACAAATTTTAAATATAAAATAAATA
This sequence comes from uncultured Bacteroidota bacterium, assembly GCA_903920835.1. Classification (GTDB taxonomy): domain Bacteria; phylum Bacteroidota; class Bacteroidia; order Flavobacteriales; family Flavobacteriaceae; genus Flavobacterium. The sequence continues at coordinate 4,846 of CAIXNQ010000227.1, forward strand.
TAAAGCATGAACCAAGTAACAAATAACAGTTCAGACGAAAGAGAAATCGACTTATCTCAAATTTCAAATAAAATTAACGGCTTTTTTCAAAAAATCAACAGATCCATTTTCAAAAGCATTCGGTTTTTTATTAATAAGAAACTAATTATTGGAGGATTAATTGTTGCAGGTGTTGGGCTAGGATTGTATTTAGATCGAACAGAAAAAGTTTATGATCATTTAATTGTAGTTAAACCTAACTTCTCGAGCGTAGATTATCTCTATGAAAAAGTAAACTTATTACAATCAAAAATAAAAGAAAAAGATACTTTGTTTTTAAAATCAATCGGTATTCAAAATTCGAAGGGATTAAATATCATTGAAGTTGAACCAATAATTGATATTTACACTTTTGTAAATGACAAAATTAATACAGTAACTAATGCTCAAAACACACAGAATTTTGAATTAGTAAAATTATTCTCAGAAGACGGCGACATAAATAAAGTCATCAAAGATCCTACAACAAGTAAGAATTTTGCTCACCATCAAATTCATATTCAAACTGACCGAGTAGTTTCTGACAAAAACACAATAGAACCAATATTGAATTATTTAAATAAAAATCAGTATTTTGAAGATATTAGAAAAGTTTATGCAGAGAATACTATAAATAAAATTGCTAAAAACGAAGAAACAGTAAATCAAATAAATAGTTTATTAAGTAGTTTATCTGATAAAGCTGGAAGCAGTAACAAAAACGATAAGTTAGTCTATGTAAATGAAAATACACAACTCAACGACTTGGTTCAAACCAAAACAAATTTGACAAATGAAATAGGTAATGAGCGTATCGATTTAATTGAAACCGAAAAAACAATTAAACCTAAAAGTTATTTATTAAACAAGAAAAATACAAAAGGTGTAAATAGCAGAATGAAATTAGTTTTGCCATTACTTTTCATTTCTTTATATCTGATAATCTACTTTTTTAGTGCATTTTATAATAAACAGTTGCTTTTAGAGCAACAAAATAAAGCATAATTTTTAGAGATGAAAGGAATTATCTTAGCAGGAGGGTCTGGAACAAGATTACACCCATTGACCTTAGCAGTGAGCAAACAGCTAATGCCAATTTATGACAAACCAATGATTTATTATCCGTTGTCAACGCTAATGTGGGCAGGCATTCGTGAAATATTAATCATTTCAACACCCCATGATTTGCCGCTTTTTGAACAACTTCTAGGCGACGGAAAAAAACTAGGATGTAAATTTGATTATGCTGTTCAAGAAAACCCAAACGGATTAGCAGAAGCATTTATTATTGGCAAAGAATTTGTTGGAAATGACAAAGTAGCTTTAATTTTAGGAGACAATATTTTTTATGGCACTGGACTTGCTGAATTACTTCAATCGAACAGCAACCCAGATGGCGGAATAATCTATGCCTATCATGTTCATGATCCAGAACGTTATGGTGTGGTTGACTTTGACAAAAAAGGCAACGTGCTTTCTATTGAAGAAAAACCTTCGCATCCCAAATCGAATTATGCAGTTCCAGGAATTTATTTTTATGACAATTCTGTGATTGAAATTGCAGCCAACATTGCTCCGAGCCACAGAGGTGAACTTGAAATTACTGATGTAAATAAAGAATATCTCAAAAGAGGTAATCTAAAAGTAAGTATTTTAGACCGCGGAACAGCTTGGTTAGATACAGGAACGTTTCAGTCTTTAATGCAAGCGGGGCAATTTGTTCAAGTAATTGAAGAACGACAAGGATTAAAGATAGGAGCCATAGAAGAAGCTGCCTATAAAATGGGATTTATAGATGCCAATCAGTTAAAAAAAATTGCTGAACCTTTATTGAAAAGTGGCTATGGCATTCATTTAATGGGATTATTAGAAGAATAAATAATGAACTTTATAGAAACCAGACTCAAAGGCTGTTTTATTATTGAACCAAAAGTGTTCCTTGACGAACGTGGTTTTTTTATGGAAAGTTTTAATGAAAACACTTTTCAGGAAGGCATTGGAAGTAAAGTACATTTTGTTCAAGACAATCAATCTTTTTCTAGTAAAGGCGTTTTGAGAGGTTTGCATTATCAAACTGGAATTCATGCACAAGCCAAATTGGTTCGCGTATTGCAAGGCGAAGTCCTTGATGTAGCTGTAGATTTAAGACCCGATTCGCCAACCTATGGACAACACGAAATATTATTACTGACTTCCGAAAACAAAAAACAATTCTATATTCCAAGAGGTTTTGCTCATGGTTTTTTAGTAGTCAGTGACACCGCAACATTTTTTTACAAATGCGATAATTTTTATAACAAAGAAAGTGAAGGCGGTATTTTCTTTGATGATCCTACTTTAGAAATTGACTGGAATTTCCCTAAATCAGAATTAATCATTTCAGAAAAAGACCAGCATTTGCCAACACTTTCTAACGCCAAAAAAGTATGGTAGTTTTAATCACAGGAGCCAATGGTCAACTTGGACAAGCTATTCAATTTATAGCTGAAAAGTATTCTAATTTTGACTTCATTTTTTGTGCTTCTTCCGATTTAGATATTACCAATAAACTGCAATGCAAAGAAGTTTTTTCTAAATATAAACCAAATTTCTGCATAAATGCCGCAGCCTATACTGCCGTTGATAAAGCCGAAAGCGAACCTGAAAAAGCCAACCTAATTAACCACATTGGAGCAAGAAACATAGCTCAAGCCTGCGCAGATTTTAACACTGTTTTACTACACATTTCAACCGATTTTGTTTTTGACGGAAACCAAAATGTTCCTTATTCTGAAAATGATATTCCTAACCCTACAGGGATTTATGGCAAAACAAAACTAGCTGGCGAAATTGCCGTTCAAAACTTTTGCCAAAAGTATTATATCATTAGAACTTCTTGGGTTTATTCTCAATTTGGTTCAAATTTCATGAAAACAATATTGCGCCTAAGTGCCGAAAGATCTAAATTAACCATTGTTGATGACCAAATTGGCACTCCAACCAACGCAAATGATTTAGCAGTATGTTTGCTAACAATCTGCCAAGCAAACGAACATCAACCCAATGCAAACAATTTTGGAATTTACAATTTTTCAAACTTAGGCGCCTGCTCTTGGTTTGATTTTGCTAAAGAAATTTTGAACCTCAACCACATTTCAATAGACCTTCAACCGATTCCCACAACAA
>CAIXNQ010000228.1 GCA_903920835.1 uncultured Bacteroidota bacterium
CTCCTAATTCTTTTCAGTCTCAGTCTCTAATCCATCCAACAGAGCGGCTGTTGAACCCAACAGTGCGGCTGTTGTGCCCAACGGAGCGGCTGTTGAACCCAACGGAGCGGCTGTTGAACCCAACGGAACGGCTGTTGCACCCAACGGAACGGCTGTTGCACCCAACGGAGCGGCTGTTGTGCCCACAGAGCCCGTGCTCGTGCGAGCATCTTGCTCGTACCATCAAACAATATTTTACCTTAATATCAATGATTGAATTTTTGGTTTAGTATTGGATTAAAATATAACTTAGGAAGTGTTGGTTTTATTTATCTGATAAAAGTTAAAAGATCTCGCAAAAAAACTTAGCAATAATAACCCCAAAATCGCTCAAATAAAATCATTAAATGTCATTAATAGTTACACTTTATGTTCCAGAAGGAATCGTTATTGCTGGAGATAGCAGATTACTTTAAATTGGAAAACTCCATCAGCAGCGGGCAATATTTTACATTCTATTTCGGCTACAGACTCTAACACCAAAATATTTTCTATCAAGAATAAATTTGGTCTTGGAACTTTTGGAAATGCGGATATTAATGGTATTCCAATATCAGGTTTTATAAACCAATTTACAGAACAAAAAGTTACCGATGCAACCTCTATTGATGAAATGCCTCAATCAAAATACATACTTACAAAAGCGAATCTAAAACATCAATCAAGATTTTGCAACCTTCTCGAATCTCGTCTTCTGAAATAGTGAGTGGTGGCGTAATTCTGATGGCTTTTCCTTCAAACAATAGCCAAAACAAAATCAATCCGCGGTCTTGACAAGCTAAAATTGCTTGGTTCGTAATATTTTCATCTGGCGTCATGGCTGCAAGCATTAATCCTCTGCCTCGAACTTCTGTAATTAATGGATGAACCAATAGTGAACGAAACAGTTTCTCTTTTGCTAACGATTGGGGCATATAATCTTTTTCAAGAATTTCTTGCAAAGTCGCTAAACATGCTGCCGCAATTACAGGATGACCTCCAAAAGTAGTGATATGCCCTAGTTTTGGGTCGTGGCTTAACAAATCTAAATGTTTTTCATTTGCAATAAAACCACCAACGGGCATTCCGCCAGCCATTCCTTTGCCAATAATCACAACATCGGGAACGATATTATAGTTTTGAAACCCAAAGAGTGTTCCTGTGCGTCCGAAACCTGGCTGAATTTCGTCAATAATTAACAAAGCCCCTACTTCTTCGCAGCGTCGTTTTACTTTAAATAAAAAATCATTTTGTGGTTCAATGAATCCAGCACCACCCTGAATACTCTCTAGAATTATTCCTGCAGTTTTGGTAGTGATTCGCTGAATATCTTCTTCGTTATTGAACGTAATAAAATCAACATCGGGGATTAAAGGTCGAAATATCTGTTTGCGTTCTTCAAACCCCATGACGCTCATGGCTCCCATAGTGTTGCCGTGATAGGCATTGTGACATGAAATAAGTTGGCTGCGACCTGTAACTCTACGCACCAATTTGAGTGCGCCTTCGCAGGCTTCGGTACCTGAGTTGACCAAATATACTTTATTGAGCGGTTGCGGTAAATTCTCGACCAAAAGTTTGCAATATTGCACCGCTGGACTTTGAGAGTATTCGCCATAAACCATCACATGCGAATATTTGTCGAGTTGGTCTTTGATGGCTTGATTTACTCTCGGATGTTGATGACCGAGCGACGTTGCCGAAACTCCTGCTACAAAATCTAAATATTTTTTGCCGTCAGTGTCATAAATGTAAGAACCCACGGCATGCGAAACTTCCATACCGAGAGGATAAGGAGAAGTTTGTGCTTGATATTTTATAAAATCGTTCAAAATGGAAAATAGTAACTGATGATTTAATTATTTATTTGCTTTCAAAAAATCTTTGTCTGCCTTGTCATAATCGGTTGTTTCTTTTCTTATTTTCATTGGCTTTTTTCCTTTTTCATCGTTACATTTTCCTTCATCAATATACTTTAAGTCTATTTCTTTTTCATCTTCAGGAAAAATATCTTCTTTGTTTTTAATTCGCTCGTCGCCTCGCCAGATGAAGCCTCGAAGCTTACGAGCATTTTCGGGCAAATCTTTTTCGGGATAAATATCGCCATCAACGTTAGTGAAAAAAGTAATCGTGTCAATGGTGTTTTTGTCTAAAGTCATATTGATTTTACTACTCACGTTTTTATTAATCCCGATGAGCTCGTTTTTATCATTTCGCATATAATAAATGACCTCGGTGTTTTTGACAATATCGGCTTCATAGAGTTTGCTGTCTTTAAATTTTCCGTATAAGTTTTGCCCTTTTACTTGGTTAAAGCCAGTGCCAATAGTATCTTTTGAGATAATAAAGGCGTTGTTCAAAACTTTCAAGGAGTCTAATTTTTCGGTTTTATTGTTCCCAATTAAGTGCATGACATCTCCAGTCATTTGGTTTTCATAATTCCATAAAATCGGTTTGCCGATTAGTTTGGTTAAAGCCACTTTTTGGTCGGAATGAATAGAATCACATTTGCCTGTCATGTCTTTTTTATAAAATCGGGCATTGTTGAATCCTCGAATAATTCGGTTGCCTTCTTTGCCCGTAACCATTATTTTTTTAGCATGAATATAAACCGAATCTTTGTCAACTAGATTAATTGCAACAGCGTGTTTGGTAATAAATAACGAATCTTTTTTCTTATACATTTCGCCATAATGACCTTTGATAATTCCTTTATTTATAGAATCTGTAATTTTTACATTTCGAGTTGCGGTAGCCATTTCTTTGTTTCGGTCATAATATAAACTGTCGGCTTCAATGCGTCTGTCGTTATATTTTATGTATGATTTTTTTAAAAAATGACCTGTGTTTTTCTTAGTGTTATAAAAACCGTTTTCAGTATAAATAAAATTTTCTTTGCTAGTAATGGTTGATGGACCAAAAAGATAGGAATGTCCTGAATTTGTATAATAATCCAAATGATTCGATTTGACTACATATTTTGGGTTGGTAATCGTCACTGCGGTTAGAAATAAAAACTTTTTTTGTGATGCAAAATACCTGCCCGATTTACTTTTAAGAACGTTTTCTCTGTTAGTTATGGTGCCAAAAGTGTTATAAAAAGCCTCTTGTTTGTTCCTGTCAAAATTTATAGTATCAGTAACTAGCGTGCTTTCGGGCGAACGCATACTAACATTTCCTGTGGCAAATGCTTGCTTGATATTTCCGTTATATTCGGCATATTTACTGTTTAGATATAGCGTGTCGCCTTGAACCATCTGCACTTCGCCAAAGGCTTTGATGTAATTTTCTTTTTCAAAAAAGTAGGCTTTGTTACAAGTCATAATGATGCCATCATGGCTCACTTTTACGTTTCCAGTAAGCAACGCTGCACCGGGCATCTCGATTTCGTTTCGATCACCAAAATCGGCATATTCTATTTTAATTTTACTTGGAGTTTGCGCGTAGTTCAACTGAAAAACAAGAAACAGCAGCAGGATATAGCAAAAAGTGAAGTTTTTTTTCAAAGGATATTATTTTCGCCAAATTTAAGTAAAATGTATGAAGCCTATTATTATTTATGACTTATTTATAGCAAAGTTGATTAATAGATAATTTTATGAGTCTATTAAATAATGATAAAATAGCTATGTAAATAAAGTGGGATTAAATTTTTTAAAAAATTGATATTCCATATTCCGAAGTAAATATTCCAAAAGCATTTAAAATTTGAACGCCTTCTTTTTTAAAAATATTTCCATTTGAATTAACGATATCAGCATATCCAAACCATGGTTCTAAACAAATAAACGGAGCATTTGGTTTACTCCAAATCCCTAAATTCGGAAAGTCATTAAATGATATTTTTATAATCGAACGGTTTTGTTCTAAAATGGTGATTGAGCTCGATGGTTTCGTTTTAAAAACCAAAGCATCGTTATCAAAAATCGAATAATCCAAATGTAATTTTCCATTAGCTAACGGAAGCGAAGTTTCGCTATCAACCAAATCATTTACCAATAAATGAAACTTCAAATCAGTATTAGTATCAAACAAGAGTGAATAATGAGTAAAGTCTAAAGGCAATGAAAACGCTGGATGTGCACCAATTGAAAATGGCATTTGGAAGTTATTTTTATTTATAACTTCATATTTAACTTTTAAATCATTACCAATTAAAGTATAAATTATTTTCAACTCAAATTCAAACGGATAATTAGCTTTCGTTAATTCATTAGATTGAAGTGAAAAAGTAATTTCATTATCAGATTGGGCAACAACTTCAAAATCTAAATCACGGGCAAAACCATGCCGAGGCAAAGTATATTTTTTGTCCTGATAAGTATAAACATTATCTCTCAAAGTCCCAACAATCGGGAACAATAACGGCGAGTGTTTCCCCCAATGTTTAACATCGCCATTCCAAATATAGTTTCTAGTTGCCGAATTTAATTCACATAGTTCCGCCCCTTTGTGATTGAAAGTTGCCGTTAAATAACTGTTTGATAGTTTTGATGTCATATAAATAATTTTATCTATTTGCAATTCAATTGTTTTTTTATATCACAAAAAAAATCCTGTTAATTGTTACTAACAGGATTTAAGATATAATACTAATTTACATTAAGCCAGCATAGTTACTGGGTTTTCCATAAATGTTTTCAATGTTTGTAAGAATTGAGCTCCCGTTGCGCCATCAACAGTACGATGATCGCAAGCAAGTGTTACTTTCATTGTGTTTCCTACTACAATTTGTCCGTTTCTAACAACAGGCTTTTCAACTATTGCTCCAACAGATAAAATGGCTGAGTTTGGTTGATTAATTATTGATGTAAACTCAGTAATTCCAAACATACCAAGATTAGAAACTGTAAAAGTACTTCCGTCCATCTCTGCTGGTTGCAGTTTTTTACTTTTGGCTTTTCCGGCTAAATCTTTTACAGAAGAACCAATTTGAGACAAACTCATTAAATCTGTGAATTTCAAAACAGGAACTACCAAACCATCTTCAACTGCAACAGCTACACCAATATTCACATGATGATTAATGGTAATTGCATCTTCTTTCCATTGAGAATTAACTTTAGGATGTTTTTTCAATGCCATTGCACAAGCTTTAATCACCATGTCATTAAAAGAAACCTTAGTATCAGGAATATTGTTGATTACTGCTCTAGATTTCATTGCATCGTCCATAGCAATTTCTATAGTTAAATAAAAATGTGGTGCAGTAAATATTGATTCCGAAAGACGTTTGGCAATGGTCTTACGCATTTGAGAATTCTTAATTTCCTCAGAATAAACTTGACCAGCTGGAACAAAAGTTGAAACTGGTGCAACACTACTAACATCAACTGCTGCTAATGATACACTAGAAGGTTTAAAATCGATGATATCGTTTTTCACGATTCGACCATTCTCGCCAGAACCTTTTACATCAGCAAGATTAATTCCTTTTTCTTCGGCCATTTTTTTGGCTAACGGAGAAATAAATACTCTACTATTTGATGAGGAAACTTGTGGATTGCTTTCAATATTTGCTGCTTCAACTTTAGTTTCTGCAACAACTTCAACTTCGGTTGTATTTGATTTTGATTTACCGTGATTCTCAGCAATTCCAGTAATATCAGTACCAGATGGACCGATTATTGCCAAAACGCTATCAACAGGTGCTGTTTGTCCTTCTTGAACACCAATATATAATAGTGTTCCTGCATTGAAAGACTCAAATTCCATTGTAGCTTTATCGGTTTCGATTTCTGCTAAAATATCTCCTTCAGAAACTGTATCGCCAATCTTTTTTAACCAAGTAGCCACAGTTCCATCTGTCATGGTGTCGCTTAATCGAGGCATAGTAACCACTACAACTCCTTTTGGAAGCGCAATTGGTTTTGTGATTTCTTGAACAGGAACTTTGTGTTCTTCACTAGGAACTTTTACTTCAGCAACGGTTTCTGTAGCGGAACCATTAATTAAGTTTGATATATCTTCTCCTTCTTTTCCTATAATTGCTAATAGCGAATCAACTGGGGCCGTTTCTCCTTCGTTAATTCCGATATATAACAGTGTACCTGAATTAAAGGATTCAAATTCCATTGTAGCTTTATCAGTTTCAATTTCAGCAAGGATATCGCCTTCATTAATTTTATCTCCCACTTTTTTTAACCATGAAGCTACTGTTCCTTCAGTCATTGTATCGCTCAAGCGAGGCATTGTAATTTTTGTAGCCATAATTAATTATAATTTGTGAGGTAAAAATGGATAATTTTCTTGTTCATAAACAACATCATAAAGCTGTTGAACTTCAGGAAAATCAGATTCTTCTGCAAATTGAGCACATTCTTCTACTAGGTCTTTCACGCGTTCATCAATAGCTTCAATTTCAGCATCAGTAGCATATTGTTTTTCTTTGATGATATCTAAAACTTGAGTAATTGGGTCAATTTTTCTATACTCATCAACTTCATCTTTAGTTCTATAAAGTTGTGCATCCGACATTGAATGTCCTCTATATCTATAAGTTTTCATTTCCAAAAATGTTGGACCATCACCTCTTCGAGCTCTGTCGATAGCTTCGTGCATCGCTTCGGCAACTTTAACTGGGTTCATTCCATCAACAGGGCCACATGGCATTTCATAACCTAGACCTAATTTCCAAATGTCAGAATGATTAGCAGTTCTTTCAACTGATGTTCCCATGGCATAACCATTATTTTCAACGATAAAAACAACAGGCAATTTCCACAACATAGCCATATTAAAAGCTTCATGAAGCGAGCCTTGACGAGCTGCACCATCACCAAAATAGGTCATTGTTACACCACCTGTATTGAAATATTTATCAGCAAAAGCAATTCCTGCACCTACAGGAATTTGAGCACCAACAATTCCATGACCACCATAAAAACCGTGTTCTTTAGAAAAAATATGCATTGAACCTCCCATTCCTTTAGAAGTTCCAGTAACTTTTCCTAATAATTCTGCCATTACTTTTTTAGGATCAACGCCCATTCCGATAGGCTGAACGTGGTTTCTATAAGCAGTAATCATTTTATCTTTGGATAAATCCATAGCATGAAGCGCACCTGCTAAAACAGCTTCTTGACCATTATATAAGTGAAGAAATCCACGAACTTTTTGTTGAATATAAAGTGCTGCTAACTTATCTTCAAATTTTCTCCAAAGTAGCATATCTTCATACCACTTTAAATATACTTCTTTTGTTATTTCTTTCATTTGTTACTTTTCTAAAGCGTTAATTAAGATATTTGATTTTAGGGTGTTTAGTGAAATTGTTTTTACTAAAATTGCGAAATGCAAAAGTAAAATATTCCTTGTAAGAACAAAATTAATAGTAATTATTTTTATTTGTTCTAAAGTGCATTTTTATCAAACATAAAAGGAAGCAGATTTTTTAATGAATCTGATTTGTAAATCAACCCTATTTCGCCCATAAAATAAATTTCAATAGGTTGATTTTGTTTCATTTCATATTCTGCAATAGATTGTCTGCATGCTCCACAAGGAGGGATTGGAGATTCTGTTTTGTTATTATCACTAGCAGCTGTAATTGCCATTTTTAAAATTTTAGCTTCTGTATAAATAGCTCCTGCCTGAAAAATAGCAACTCTTTCGGCACAAAGTCCAGAAGGATATGCCGCATTTTCTTGATTAGAACCTAAAACTACCTTTCCATTATCTAATAAAATCGCAACACCAACTCTAAAGTTTGAATAAGGTGCATAGGCATTTTTTCTGATCTCTATAGATTGATTCATCAAATTCTGAACATCATTTGGCAAATCATCAGTAGTTTCATAAATAGAAAATCTTGTAGTAATATTAATTTCTTTCATTAAATTTTAATTAAATAGAAAATCAGGTTTGAAAACATTTAATTATTATCATAATCGTCTCCAAAACCAATTGTAAGAGAAAATCGTAGCGTGTTTTCGAGTGGACTTTTTATTGCCGAAGCATTGAATAAATAAGACACGTCAATTTTAATTGCTGTGTATTTAAAACCAGCTCCAAGAGAGAAAAATTTTCTCGCTCCTTTATCGGGACTTTCGTGGAAATAGCCTAAACGCATTGCGAAAGAGTCTTGATAGGAATATTCTGTGGCAAGCGAATAAGTAAATTCTTTGATGAATTCGCTAAATCCACCTGGTTTTGAACCGATATCAAAAGATTTGAAAATTCCAGAAGTCCATCCTATAGATTTATAATCGCTTACTGAAGCATAATAGTCTGCATTGTTTACAACACCATCACCATTGTAATCAAATAAATCACTGCTGGTTGTACTTGTTATTTTTGGAGTTGGCACCATTAGTTTGGCGAATTCAACGCTAACAGAAACCTTGTTATATTCATCAAATCCAAAATCATACCCCCCTCCTATTCGCATTGTTGCGGGTAAAAAGTTTGAAGATTGAATGTCTGCAATACTGGTATCGTAATTGATTTTTGGACCTAAGTTTTGAAAATTAAAACCTAGACGCATTCTTCCATTAAAATCTTCATAAGCTTCTTCTTCTGTTTGATAAAGACCAGCTACATCAAAAGCAAAAGTTGTAGCGGCTTTTGCGTCATTATTTGCATCTGGAATTTTTAAATTAGAACGAATGTAACGACCAGCAACAGCCATTGCGAAAGTTGGGCTTAACTTTAAAGAATAAGATAAATCTAATGCCAATTCGTTTGGTTTTACAATATTTGCAGCATCGTCATAATTTTGTCTCAATTCAATTTCACCTAAACCAAAATAACGTAAACTTCCAGCAAAGGCACTACGTTCATTTATTCGATTGTAATATGTAATTTGTCCCAAGGAGATGTCATTTACTAAACTTGTTAAATAAGGTGTATAACTAGTTGAAAAACCTTGTTGTTTAGAAATGAAAGCGAATTTCGCTGGATTCCATTGTTGTGAATAAGCATCTGGAGAAGTTGCTACTCCTTGATCACCAAGTCCTGCAGCTCTAGCATCGGCGGCAACTAAAAGAAATGGAACTCCAGTAGTTATTACTCTTTCTTGAGCATTAGATAATTGAATATTAAGTAGTAATAGTAAAAATATTGAAATTTTTTTCATTCTGAATTTTATGTAAAATAATTAAACAAAGATAGTATTTTATTAAAGTATTACAAGTTTCTCGTACTTTTCTGATTTTGTATTAGAAATAGTAGATTTTACAGTGAGTTTATAAACATAAACGCCTTTACCAATTTTGTCCCCGAAATCATCTTTTCCATCCCAAGAAATATCTCTAGACAAAAAACCATCAGTTGTAATCGTTTGGTTTTTAGTCCAAATAACTTTTCCTGTAATTGTCATTACCTGAACTTGTACTTCAAGTGGTTCATAAGGACGATTGTGAGTGAACCAAAACTGAGTATAGTTGACAAAAGGGTTTGGATAATTTAAAACATTAGTTAATGTCAAAGTTTCATCGCCTACAACCACAAACTGTATTTGGGCAGTAACTAAATTATTATAAACATCCCAAGCTTTAAAAGTTAGTGTGTGCAGGCCTTTTGCGAGATTTCTAAATGGATATTTTACAGTTCCTTTTTTATAATTATTCAAGACGGTATCATAATAATCGTTCATAATGTAAGGATTTGTTTCATTTCCGTCTAAAAATGCAATTATATCATGACCGATTCCACTTGCTGTGTTTATTCCATTTTCATCTTCAAGAAATGCGAGAAAAATTGGTGATTCATTTGTTATTCCACCGTTTACAAATGTTTCGTCGTTCATGTACAATCTTACTTTTGGAGGAGTGGTGTCAACAGCGGCGTTTTGGTTTACACCTCCAATTTTAATAGTTGTATTTGATCCTGTTTTATCTAACAACAATTGGTTTCTTTTTCCATAAAAGCTAATCTTTCCATTACCAAGCGGGATTCTAATGTCTCTTGGAACAACAAATCCAAATTCAAACTGGCCATTTGTTATTGAGGCATTTCCTCTAAAAATAGTTTCTCCGAGGGTTACAAAAGGCATTGTAGAACCGTTAAGGTCGTTATCTAATGTAATTCTCGGAATGTTTTTATCAAAAATTCTAACCGCTAAATCACCGTTATAACTGGTTAGCGGTAAATCGTTTTCGTCTCTAACTTCGCCTGTAAGTTTTACATAAGCTAAAGATTTTAAATCATCAATAACACCAGAAACAGGTTTGTCATTTACTTTAGTCAATACAATTTTAGGTTTTGGAATTGCCAACATTAATGCGGGGTCACCAATATAGAAAACAACATTTCTTCCACCACTAGTACTAATATTTTTTGCCTTTCTTAATGCTTCCGCAATCGAAGTGTAATTGTCTGAATTATTTGGAAAAAGAAAACTTGAAAGGTTGTTATTAAAAATTAATGCACCACCTTTTCCTATTTCTCTAATGGTTGTAACCATTGAAATAGCACCACCTTTAGGATTCCAATAGGTATATTCTCCTCCTGTGGGTCGATATGGGTTATCAAATCTAGAAAAATCGCAAGTAATTGTTATAAATAAGGGATATCTATATTGGTTGCTTAGATTTTGACCATCAGATTTTTCCCAAATTCGTTCTTGAGCAAGAATATCTTCAGATCCATGACCTAAATAATTAAAAACCAAAGCTCCTTTTTCAAAAGCATTAAACATATCTTCTCTCGCTTTTGGGTAACGTGCACCACCAGCAGAAGTTTCTTGAACATAGGAATCTAATAAGATTTTTTCAACATTGATAAATGGTTTTTGAGTTGCAACCAAATCCGCCAAATTATTTTGATATGATTGAAGGTCACCATCACCGCCAGAATCATTATCGTCAGCAACATAAATACAGTTGTTACGCCAGCTTCCATAAGATTTAATATCGTGATATTCTAAAACTTTATTAACCATTTCTTCTGCTTGTTGATTTGAACTTACGAGCATTCTCCCAACAGCTATATCGAGATTTCCATAAAAATAATCAACATTCCCCTCGGAAAGTGAAGTTCCGTTTCCACTATCCATCAAACCAAAAAAATCATCAGATGCAAATGAACTTTCACCCAAAGTGTTGCTGCTTAAAGCTTGATAAATTGGAACAATATTGGTATTATTAGGAATTCTGTTTTTAAAATCAAATGAAGCACCGCCAAACAAATTTAAATATTTTAGTTTTTTTGTTGGAGTTGAAGCATTTTCATAAACGTATTTTACGAAATTTCTAATAGCACCAATATCTTGTTTTCCAGAGCTAAATTCAGGATAAATTGTTTCTAAGTTGACAACTTTTACATTCAGATTAGAATAATTACGATGAAAATTAGCTAGTTTTTCTGCCTGTGGATTTAAAAATGAAGGTGTAATAATTAAATAATCAATGTCTTGAAATTGACCTTGAGTGTTATTGAAAATTGTTCCTTTTAGATTTTGATTAGCTACTCTTGACTGCGAATCCTTATCTGGAGCATATAAATTTGAATAATCAATAGCTATATATTTTCGAACTTCTCCTAGATTTGCCTTAAATGAAAATACAGATTGATTGTTGTTTTCAACTTTTGTTACATTATATCTATCTGTAATATCCCAAACTTGCTTAATATTTGTTGCATTTTGAATTTCAAAAGCAGCAGTTCCGATTAAAGTTGCGGCATCATTATATTGAAATCGAAATTGTTGCCCATAACCTTTTAGGTTTCTTTTTGCACTTAGTTTAATATAATCTAAATAACCTATAGAAGATGGAATTCCGTTGTTATTGTATGTGAACTTCAAACTAACATTTTCAGAAGCTAGAATAGAAGCTGTGCCATCTGCATCTTTGAAAGAATAACCATCGCTCAAAGCACTAATATTTATGGTTGTTAAATTAATATTATTGAATTTGATGTTAAAATTTGTGGCTGTGTTAGCTACTGCTGCTACATGAAAGTTAGCAGCTATTTGTGAACCTATAACGATATTTGGAATTGAAAAATCAAATGTTTGTTCATTTTCAAAATCAAATTTTTCACCATACCACTGACGACCTAGTTTACCAATATTAGTTAAATCTACCTCATGATAAAGTTCATCATCAAATGTAGATATGATTTGAGTGGGAATATCTTGTGGTTGCGTAAAATTTTGGATTCTTTTTCCATCGTCTCCTTGAACTGTTATATAATAAAAAGACTTATCGGCATAAAGATTCAAACTTGTTTCAGATTCAGAGTTCCAGTTATCAACACCTTCGCCATAAAAAATAATAGAATCTACATCATTAAATACCCCGTCGTCTTCACCAAAAATCTGAATCGCATTTTCAGTTAAATCATTTGGATAGTTGGCACTATTTAAAAGAGGTAACATTCTACCTCCATTTCCATAAATTTTGATTTTTTTTGGGTCAATACCATTAGTATTAAATCCTAATTGGTCTAGAAAAGATTTTGTTAATTGATAAACACCCGATTTTTGAATAAAAAATCTATACCATTCACCAGTTGCTAAAACTGAATTAGAAACAGAATTTACATTAGCAATCAAACGTTTGGTGTTTTGAATACTAAAACTATAGGTAAAAGATTTTAATTTTTGAAAACCATTTCCATTCTTTATTATAGGTGTAATATTAATTTCATAAGAATAATCTTCTCTAGCTTGAATATTATAAATTTTAGAAATAATACTTGACGGAATTTTCTTTAGGTCTAATTGTCCTAATTCATTCTGAGAAATAGGCTCTAAAACAACATTTGATAATCTTAGTGAATTTTCATCAATCAATCCAGGAGAAGGTTTTCTTAATGAAATTAATATTTCATTTTTTCCTAAATCATAAACAAATATATTAGAATTAAACTTTGGGACACTAACATTAAAAGTTCCATAGGCAACTTTAGAATTAAGAGTCCAATCTAAAGTAATTGTTTCTGACTGTTGCGCAATAGAAAAACTACTAATAAACAACAATATAAAGCAAACAAAATATTTCATAAAAAAAATTATATTGTAATAACGCAAAGTAATGTGAGTTTAGTATTTTATTTTAAAAAAAAACAAATACAATAAAAAAACAAAAGTAACGTTTGTATAAATAGTAACACAAAAAAATAATTAATTTTTTTCAAAAAAAAGAGTTGCAATTTCAGGTTAATTCTTATATTGCGCTCCGAAATTTATTACCTACAAAAGTACAAAAGTATGAAAGTAAAAAAAATTATTACCTTAAGGTTAATGCTTGTATTAACAGTTGTTTTCAGCATCTATAGTTGCAGTAAAAGTTCAAGTTCTAAGAACACTTCGTCAGCAACAGGATGGAAAATTAATGACAAAAAAGGAGGTTTCCAGTTAAATTCAAAGTACAAAAAACAACAAGCGGCACCTGGTCTTGTTGAAGTTGAAGGTGGAACTTTTACCATGGGTAAAGTTCAGGATGATGTAATGCATGATTGGAATAATACTCCAAATCAACAGCATGTTCAGTCTTTCTACATGGACGAAACTGAGGTCACTAATGCCATGTATATGGAATATTTGGAATGGATAAAAAGAGTATATCCACCAGATCAAGAAAACTACAAAAACATTTATGATGGTGCTTCTCTTGATACTCTTGTATGGAGAAACAGACTTGGATATAATGAAACAATGACTAATAACTATTTTAGACATCCAGCTTATGCTAATTATCCTGTAGTTGGAGTTAATTGGATTCAAGCAGTTGAATTTTCTAAATGGAGAACTGACCGTGTTAATGAATCTGTTCTAGAAAAAGAAGGTTACCTTAAAAAAGATGCCAAAGTATTAGACGTAAAAGGAGAAGCAACTTTTAACACTGACACCTACTTAGCAGCTCCTTCTAAAACTTTCGGTGGTGATGACAAAATTGTTTTAAAAGGTAAAAAAGGTTCAAAATCAAAACCACTTCCAGCGTCTAAAGGTTCAAATGGTTCTACCGAACAAAAAAATGTATATGCACAAAGATCTTCCGGTGTGATTATGCCTGAATACCGTTTGCCAACAGAAGCAGAATGGGAATATGCAGCTGCAGCAGATATAGGACAAAGAGAATATAACGTTTATAAAGGTCAAAAGAAATATCCTTGGTCTGGAAGTTATACTCGTTCAGGAAAAAGACAAACTAAAGGAGATCAATTAGCTAACTTTAAACAAGGAAAAGGTGATTATGGTGGAGTTGCTGGATGGTCCGATGATGGAGCAGATATTACAAATTTTGTAAAAGCGTATCCTCCAAATGATTTTGGATTATATGATATGGCAGGAAATGTTGCTGAATGGGTTGCTGATGTTTATAGACCAATAGTTGACGACGAAGCAAATGACTTCAACTATTTTAGAGGTAACGTTTACATGAAAAACAAAATTGGCGATGATGGTAAAGTAGAAATTGTTTCAGGTGAAACTCAAAAATATGACACACTTTCTAACGGAAAAATTATTGCTAGAAACTTTCCTGGTCAAATTGATCAAGTTCCAGTTGATGAAAAAGAAACTTATTTAAGAATAAATTTCTCGCAAAGTAATAATATTGGATATCGAGATGGCGACAAACAATCAACAAGATTCTTTAAAGATGCGTCATCCGAAGAAGACAACGACAAAAAAGATGCTAACAAAAAAAGAATGTATGATTCTCCTGAACACAGTGTTACTGTTGATAGTTTAGGAAATATGATTAGAAAATACGATAAGTCTTCTAAGAGAACTACATTAATAGATGATCATGTTAGAGTTTACAAAGGAGGTTCATGGAGAGATAGAGCATATTGGTTAGATCCAGCTCAAAGGAGATATTTCCCACAAGATATGGCAACAGATTACATTGGATTTAGATGTGCGATGTCAAAAGTTGGACCGAAATCTAGCAAAAAAACTGCAAAGGGAAAACCAAAACAATAAATAATTAATAATACAACTAAAGCCCTTATCTATAAGGGCTTTTTTTTTACACAAATTTATGTTAATAGACCAAATTCACATACAATTTCTTAAATGCTCAACGTTAACAATAGACAGTAGAAAAATAGAAAACAAATGTATGTTTGTTGCAATAAAAGGCGAAAGATATGATGCACACACATTTGTAAATGAAGCATTGAATAAAGGAGCAGCCTTAGTAATTATAGATAATCCAGATTACTATGTTGATAAAAATACAATTGTGGTTGAAAACACATTGATTTTCTTGCAAGAATTAGCTAAATATCATAGATTATATTTAAATCTAAAGATTATAGCATTAACTGGAAGTAATGGCAAAACAACTACAAAAGAATTAATTAATGCAGTTTTGTCAAAAAAATATATTACAAAAGCTACCGTTGGAAATTTGAATAATCAAATTGGAGTTCCGTTAACTTTACTTTCTTTTACAACCGAAACCGAAATCGGGATTGTAGAAATGGGAGCCAATCATCAAAAAGAAATTGATTTTTTGTGTTCTATTGCGTTGCCAGATTTTGGTTATATTACTAATTTTGGCAAAGCACACCTTGAAGGTTTTGGTGGAATTGAAGGAGTTATTATAGGTAAAAGTGAAATGTATGATTTTCTAAAACAAAACAACAAAAAAGTTTTCGTAAATTTAGATGATGAAATACAAAATGAGAAAACAACAAATTTTGACAGAATAACATTTGCTTTAAATAATTCTAATGCTGATATAAAAATAACTGCAGCAATAGCTCACCCATTGGTTGAAGTTGAATTTGAAAACAATAAAATAAAATCTCATTTAATTGGAATTTATAATGCAC
>CAIXNQ010000229.1 GCA_903920835.1 uncultured Bacteroidota bacterium
GTTTCATCAATATTTTCGAACAATTTTTTTAACCCTATTTTAAAACTAATGATGTCATCTTTGTCTGGCGCTTTAGTTTTTAAATCTTTTCTACTTTCTAATGCTTGTTCGAGCGTTTTTATTTTAAGTTTCATTTCTAAATATGATTTTTCAAGGTAAAAGTAATTAATTTATTTGATTATAAAAATTGATAAAACTTGACCTCGTAGATTTACAATTCGTGCCCACTAAAAAAATTAAATACCCACCATCAAAAATAACAAATACCACACAAAATCTCTTTCCTTGAAAAGGAACTGCATGCTTTTGTTTATGCTCAAAAATAAAATTAAGTTCTTAAAAAAGTCAACTGCAGTTCTAATAAAGTCAACTGTAATTATAAAAAAGTCAACTGTAGTTCTGAAAAATTCAACTGCAGTTCTAAAAAAGTCATTTAAAGTTCTTAAAAATTCAACTATAGTTCTTAAAAATTCAACTATAGTTCTGAAAAAGTTAATTGTAGTTCTAAAAAAGTCAACTGTAGTTCTAAAAAAGTCAACTAAAATTCTTAAAAAGTCATTTACAGTTATTAAAAAGTCAAATTGAGTTCACATGGTTTGAAGTATTAAAACTAAAAAGTGATACTCACATAAAATGATTATGCTTGGTCTCTATCAGGTTACTTTTTTCGTTATCAAAGTTTTGTTTATATTTTTCATTAACATCAAAAGTAGTATTTCAGTACTTATAGCCCCAAAACAGCATAAAAAAAATTAAAATTTAAACCTAATAAAGCAATACCAAATGAACGAAATCATCTGACCAACTGTAAAAAAGCTTTCAAAGTTGACGAAGCAGGATTTGCTGATATAGCAAAACAAAACAACCATCACCAAAATAAAAAGATACCCCGCAAAAGAGCCTTACCTTAAAAACGTAAGGCATTTTCATATTTAGTTTTCACTATATCCGCAGTGTTGCGGATAGTGCAAATAAAAGTTTTTACTATACCACCAACGTTTTTAACTTATAAATCTTTTTAACTTTATATATTGTTTAAATCATTTGTAAAAAAAATTGAAATAATTTAGTCTAAAGTAAAACCAGCGATGGCTAAAAATTATTGTCAAAATAACTATGTTTGTGGGGTTGTTAGCTACAATTTAATCTTCTGTTTGAAGAAGACAATTTAGAATAAAATAACTTCTATTTTTCAACTTGATGTTTAAAAACAAAATCCTATTAGTTGGTTTAATTATCCTAGCAAAAACAAGTTGCCTATCGCAAACTAACAATCTTGTTGTGGGCAGAATTACGAGTAAAAACATGGCACTTCCGGCAATTCAGGTAATGAATCTAGTGACAGAAAAATCTACGGTTTCTGACTCATTGGGCAATTTTTCGATAGCTGCAAAAGAAGACGAAATGATTGTTTTTATCTCTTCAAATTATGAATATAAAAGACTTTTTATAGAAAAAGAAAACACCAACGGCAAAATAAATTTGATAGAACTAGAACCCAAAGTCAATCAACTTAAAGAAGTTGTAGTCAATGCCAACCCAATGATTACGGCAGCTGATTTAGGTATTGTTCCTAAGAATCAAAAAACTTATTCCCCAGCCGAACGAAAACTAAAAGCTGCGGGCGAATTTAAACCCAATGTTTTGTTAGGTTTGGTCAGTGGAATTGCCATGCCTGTTGACCCAATTCTAAACGCTATCTCAGGAAGAACAACACAATTAAAAAATGAATTGGCTGTTGAACGTAAAGAAATTTCTTTAGAGAAAATATCCAATCTATTCTCAAATGAATATTATGTCAAAAGCCTAAAAATAGAAGAAAACCAAATAAAATCTTTTCAATATTTCTTGCTCGACGACAAAGAATTTATGGCTACGTTAAAAACTAAAAACAAAAGCGTTCTTAAATTTATAATGACTAAATTAGCCGTAAACTTTAAAAAAGCATTGAGAGATGAAAAATCTAATTAATACCATAGTTCTAATAATTGTCACAAGCTTTTCATTTGCCCAAACCACTGGCTACAAAACCATAGAAGGCAAAGTAGAAAACGACTCCATCAAAGTTGAAAATGTGATTGTTTTTAACTCCAATTCGCGAACAGGCGTTGTGGTTGATAACGACGGAAACTTTAGCATCAAAGCTACTAAAAAAGACACCTTAATATTTTCAAGTCTTAATTTCAGAACTCAAAAAATAGCCGTTACCGACGAAGTTTTGAGCGAGACTTTATTGTTAGTAAAGCTAAAAATATTTGCTAGGCAGTTGAAAGAAATTACAGTTTCTAAGAAAAATGTTATCAAAGCACCAGTAAAAGAAAACACGCAAGCTATTGTTGATAAACCCTATTTTGATGACAACCAATCCTCGCCAAAGAACAGAAATGTATATGATGGAACTATTGAAAACGGCACCGATTTTGTTCGATTGTTCAAAGATATTATGAAATTGCTTCGTAAGAAAAACAACAAACAAACCGATTTTTTCTCGAATGTAGATTTTACAGAAGCCGTACTTCAAAAAGTGAAATACAGTTTCTATACCAAAACTTTACAACTCAAAGATGAAGAAATTAGATTGTTCTTAGTTTTTTGCGAAAACGATCCAAAAGCAAAAACATTACTAAAATCGAAATATGAATTTGAACTAATGGATTATATGGTTGCCAAAAACAAAGAATTTCAAGAGTTAGTAAAAGCCAAAAAATGAAGCAAAAAACAATAATTATTGCATCGTTGGTTTATTTTATATTGGTAGGATTTGGGATACATAAATTTTATGTTTCTATCTATCAGTTCAATTTGGTACCAAATAAAAAACGAATCGAAATCACAGCCCGTATTTTTATTGACGATTTGAATCTTGCTCTAAAACGAAAATCAGGAAAAACAATCCATATTGGCGAACCAAATGAAACACCAGAAGAAGTTGTTTTACTTAAAAATTATTTAACCCAGCACCTAAAAATAAAAACAAACGGTACAGCAACTCCTCTACTCTTTGTCACTAAAGAACTCGAAGGCAACATTGTTATTTGTTATCTCAAAGCCGAAAATATTTCTAAAATCAAGACACTAGAAATAGAAAACACCAATCTTCTGGAACTTAATTCAGAGCAACAAAACGTCATTCAAACCACAATTAACGGCAAAAAACAAAGCCTCCTTTTGACCAACGAAAACCCAAAAGGAAGAATTGAATTATAGATAACGTATCATATATAAAAAATAAGTACTTTTAGCCCTTTAATTTTTACAAACATGAAGAAGATATTTCTCTCAATTATCCTAGTGATGGTTGTGTCTAATCACATTTTGGCACAAGAAGCAAAACAAACTCCTGCAACAAAAGAAAAGGGACATGAAGACAAAAACAAGTTCCGACAAATGTATGATTTACTTGCTACACCAAATATGTATAGAACCGCTTCGGGTGCCCCTGGACCAGAATATTATCAGCAGCAAGCCGACTATAAAATGGATATTGAGCTCGATGATAAAAACACTCGTCTTTACGGTGTTGAAACCATTACCTATCAAAATAACGCCAAAGAATCTTTAGATTATTTATGGATGCAGTTAGATCAAAACATAGCTGCGCGAACATCAAAGACACCTTTAGTAGAAAACGAACATATAGATGAATCTATTAGTGCTGCTGGATTTTCTAGAAAATACTTAGAAGAAAAGTTTGATGGCGGTTTCAGAATTGATTATGTCAAAGATGCGAAAGGCAATCCAATTTCTTATACAGTTAATGAAACAATGATGCGAATTAATCTTGACAAGCCATTAAAACATGGCGAAAAGATAGTTTTCTCAGTAAAATGGTGGTATAATATTAATAATTATATGCTCGATGGTGGACGAAGCGGTTATGAACATTTCAAAGATGGAAACAATTTATATGTTTTGGCACAGTTCTATCCTCGAATGGCGGTTTATAATGATGTTGAAGGTTGGCAAAACATGCAGTTTTGGGGCAGTGGCGAATTTGCTTTAACCTTCGGAAATTATGAAGTAAACATTACTGTTCCTGCCGACCATGTGATGGAAGCCACAGGCGTATTGCAAAACAGAAACGAAGTGTTTACACCTGAACAACTGAAAAGATATGAATTGGCAACCAAATCGTTTGACAAACCAGTGATAGTGGTAACTCAAGACGAAGCTAGCCAATCAGAAAAAGGCTTTTCAACTGCCAAAAAAACTTGGCGCTTCAAAGCAGAAAATGTCAGAGATTTCGGAATTTCGACCTCTAGAAAATTTATTTATGATGCAATGGCAGTTCAAATAAATGACAAAACCACCATGGCAATCTCGCTCTATCCAAAAGAAGGCAATCCACTTTGGGAACAATATTCAACAAGAGCCGTTGCACACACATTAAAAAGTTATTCCAGCTACACCTTTGATTATCCCTATCCAAAAGCAGTTTCTATAAACGCACAAGACCAAGGCATGGAATATCCAATGATTTGTTGGAACTTTGGAAGACCCGATGACAAAGGAGTCTATACCGACCGAGTAAAATATGGAATGTTGGGCGTAATTATTCACGAAGTAGGTCATAATTTCTTCCCGATGATTGTCAATTCTGACGAACGTCAATGGACTTGGATGGACGAAGGATTGAATACATTTATGGAATATCTAGCCGAAATTTCTTGGGAACCAACTTTCCCTGTTGATAGAGGTCCAGCACGAATGATTGTGCCCTACATGAGTGGCGATCAAAGCAGAATTGAACCCATTATGACCAATTCAGAAAGCATTAAACAATTCGGAAATAACGCTTACGGAAAACCTGCAGCAGGATTAAATATACTTCGAGAAACCATTATGGGACATGAATTATTTGATTATGCTTTCAAAACGTATGCCAATCGCTGGAAGTTTAAACACCCAACCCCCGAAGATTTTTTCAGAACTATGGAAGATGCCTCGGCAGTTGATTTAGATTGGTTTTTTAGAGGTTGGTTTTATACAACAGATTACAACGACATCGGAATTAAAGAAGTGAAACGGTATTTTGTGAGCGAAGAAGCTCCAAAAGGATTTAAAGACCCAACCCCCAACCGTCGCAATCGCTTGAAAGCAACAGGGCCAAAAGTATATATGATAGCCGAAGGCAGCGAAGATTATAAACCTGAACTTAATAAAGCATTAGCAATTAAAGATGTGAAAACGCTTGATGATTTTGTTCAAACTACTTTTAATGCTGAGGAAAGAGCGAAATTAACTGCTCCTAAATATTTTTATCAAGTTACTTTCGATAAACCAGGAGGATTAGTTATGCCAATTATTGTAGAATTAACTTTTGAAGACGGCACAACAGAAAAACAAACTTTTCCGGCACAAATTTGGAGAATGAACGATGCCGAAGTGATTAGAACTTTTGCAACACAAAAAATAATTACCAAAATTGTTGTGGACCCAAAACTCGAAACTGCCGACATCGATTTGACCAACAATACTTGGCCAAAACAAGAAGTAAAATCAAAATTCGACTAAATTATACATAATAAATTTTTAAAATAATTCAACATGTTTGGAATTGGAGGCGGAGAAATATTGTTCATTTTAATTGTAGTCTTAATGCTTTTTGGGTCGGATAAGGTACCCGAAATTGCTAGAACTTTAGGCAAGCTAATGGCGCAATTAAAACACGCCACAAATGACATCAAAAGCGAAATTCAAAAAGAAGTTGAAGCCAACGGAATTGATACTTCAATAAAAGAAATCACCACAGAGATTAATTCTGCTAAGGAGAACTTTTCAATAAACACAACCAAATCGATTACGGATATTAACAAAGAAATTGAGGAAGCCAGTGGTCCAATTAAAAGACAATTGTAATGCTTGAGAAAATCATTTCGCTTGACAAATCTGTTTTTATTTTCCTGAATGGATTAGGCTCTGAAAAATTTGATACGTTGTGGTTATTTCTTACCAATCAAGCCGCTTGGATTCCTTTTTTTGCATTCATTTGGTGGCTGATAAAGAAAAAAATCGGAACAAAACAAGCATTCTATCTGTTGTTAACGATTTTAGTTTTAGTCCTTTTTACAGATCAAACCTGTAATTTAGTCAAGAACTCCGTTCAACGATTGCGACCCTGCAATACTGAAGATTTAAAATCCATAATCCGAATTGTGAAATGTAGCGATACTTATAGTTTTTTCTCAGGTCATGCCACCAATTCCACAGCAGTATCCTTGTTTATCTTTTTACTATTTCGCAAGGACTATAAATATCTTTGGTTAATCTTTATTTGGCCCATAATATTCGGTTTCAGCCGCATCTATCTCGGAATGCACTTTCCTTCAGATATACTTGTCGGTTATGTTTATGGTGCGATTTGTGGGGTGGTAGCTTATAGAATTTCAAAGTATTTATATTTGAAAAAACTTATATTTAAATAAATGCTCGATTTTAAGACCTCTCTAATATTAAAAATCATTTCTTCACTTTTTTTTCTTTTGTCAGGAATTTTATGGAAAAAAGTTTTGATGGCTGGTGGTCGAAATTATCATTTCATCTTTTATAGAGTTCTTTTTACTCTAGTTTTATTCGGGTTTATTTATTATTTCAATCAAAATAATGAACCTACTTCAATAGCAATATTTCAACTACCGATTACTGATTGGGCAATTTGCATAGGAGTTTGTATGCTGAGTTTTTGGGGACTTTATTTTTATACAGAAGCATTACAGAATGGGAGATTAAGTTTTATTGCTCCATTAAACGGTATTTCTTATTTATTCACAATTATTACTTCAATATTGATTTTCAATGAATCATTAAATACACCTAAATTTTTAGCTTTATTATTGGTGTTAACAGGTCTTTTTATTCATCAAATGTATAATTTTATGAATTTTAAAATTTCTAAAGAAGTTCTATTAACATTATTATTTAGTATTATTTGGGGAATTTCTTTTGTACTTTATTTAATTCCGATTAAAAAATTTGGCGTACTCAATTTTAGTATTATTCTAGAATTGTGTGTTTGTTTTTCTTGTATGGGATTGCTTATTTTTAAAGAAAAGATATTAGTTCCATCAAGTTTAAGCAAAAACAATTTATTAATTTGTATGCTTATGGGATTTCTTGTTGCAGGCGGAAGTTTATTTGGCAATTTTACTTTAACACAAATTCCTGTGAGTTTGAATATATTGATTGGGTTGTTTTTTGAACTACTAGTTTTAGCGGTTGGGCTTTTCTTTTTTAGAGAAAAGTTAAATTCTAATGATTGGATGTTGATTGCCTTTGCAACGATTGGCGGATTTTTGTTATTGTTTTAAAACATCTTCCAATTTTTCATAAACTGCAATCATCCGTTGTTTGAAATTCAAATCAAAACGTTCTGGTTTTATTTGTCTAAATACCCCAATCGCTTCTTCCATCCGGTCTTTTTTTGCTAACGAAAAAGCATAATATACTTTTAATTGATTAAAATTCAGTTCTGCCCAATATCCTAAAATTGCGGTATGTTTTGACGCATTTTGTTCAACAAGAATAATGATGTTTTCATAGTCCTCAACAACATACAGATAATTACAAATCATAAAAATACTGCTCACTCGGTGTCCAGAATCTCTATCGTTGGTGCAAGAATGTTTAAGTATTTTAATCGCTATTTCATCTTGATGTTTTCCATTTTCAAATTGTTTATCATAATAAAGTTGCACGCCCAGCCATCGCATTTCGAGCAGGTTGTTTGACGGAGCACTAATTTTGTGATAATGTGCTAAGAACAAATCCCATTGTTGATTTTCGGCATAATGCGTACAATGAATTAAATGATAAAAATCGGCGATTGATGGATTGTTTTTATAACAATTCTCTAAAAGGGGTAAATAATATTGTTGCTCTGGAACTACCAACCATTCTACAAAATAATTCGCTTCATAAGGCAAATTATGATAATGACCAATAGCAATTTTCGCAAGCCAATCCTGCTGTTCGCAAAAGCTGCCAAGCAAATGAATGGTATGATAAATAGCGTACTTATAGTTTTCTTGATATTCAAAAACAAGTTTTAATTCAAATAATCTTTTGAAAAATTCTTCGTCTTTTTGATTTGCTTTACAAAGAATAATTTGGTTAACGGTTTCATACAACAGCGCCGATTTTGAACTCGCATTGAGTTTGTCTAACAATTCATTTACTGAAATCCGGTTTTGAATTACTTCAAACAAAATCGCTTTTTGATACAACAAATTTTGCTCGGAATAGCTTTTTGTTAATCCTTCCCAACTTGAATAACCTATATATATCGAGCAAGTATCTAAAGTAAAAATAGAAGGAAAGGAATTACTTTTTTTAATACCAAAAAGTCTTGAGATAGTGTCTATTGACAAGCGTTGATTGATTGCCAACAGAATCGCTTCTTCTAGCATTTTGCAATCATTGGAGTTCACAATAGGTTTTGAAAACTGGTTTACAATAAGTTCTCTTAAATAATCTAAATGCTCCTCTTTGGGTTCTTGAAGTAATCGTGCCATAGCACGAAAATAATAACAATTAATGAATTAAAAACCTCCAGAATTTATTTGCTTTTATTTGTTTAAAGTAGCGGGTTTG
Source organism: uncultured Bacteroidota bacterium (assembly GCA_903920835.1). Taxonomy (GTDB): domain Bacteria; phylum Bacteroidota; class Bacteroidia; order Flavobacteriales; family Flavobacteriaceae; genus Flavobacterium. The sequence continues at coordinate 8,590 of CAIXNQ010000229.1, forward strand.
TTTTTGAGGTATTTTTGGGGAGTTATATAAAAAAAAGATATGAAAAAAGTTTTTCTCTTACTTGCTGTTACAGCAATTCAATTTACAAACGCACAATCTCCGGCTATTGAATGGTCAAAATGCTATGGAGGTACAAATGAAGATTATAATGGTGGTAGTCCCATTGCCACGTTAGACGGAGGTTATATTACAATTGGGAATACTACATCTAACGATGGTGATATAGCCGGGAACCATGGTAATACTGATATATCAGTAATAAAAGTGAACAGTTTAGGAACCGTTCAATGGCAGAAATGTTTTGGTGGTACAAATTATGAAAGAGGCTCTTCTATTATTCAAACTACAGATGGAGGATATATCTTTTTAGGCGATTCAGAGTCGAATGACCTTTATTTAAATGGAAATCATGGTGGAAGAGATGCATGGATAGTCAAATTAGATCCCTCAGGAAACATGCAATGGCAAAATTTATTAGGAGGAACTTTGGAAGAAAATGGGATTTGGGTAAGTCAAACTTCAGATTACGGCTTTCTTTTATCTCTTGTCACCAATTCAACCGATGGTCAGGTAACAGGAAATCATGGTGGAAGGGATGGCTGGTTAGTAAAGCTAAACGTATCAGGAACTATTCTTTGGCAGAAATGTTTTGGAGGAACTGGTGATGATAATTTAGGTTTCGTTGAGGCTACGGCAGACGGGGGTTATTTTTTTGGTGGTTCGACTAGTTCAATCGATGGTGACATTAATAGTAACCACGGAGGCAGAGACATTTGGATGGGAAAATTAAATGCTGGCTTATCTATTCAATGGCAAAAATCTCTTGGCGGTTCTGGAGATGAATATGGAGGCGCTGAACTGTTGGCTGACGGTAGCTATCTTGCTGTTGGAAATACAGTTTCCTATTATGGCGATATTGTTTTAAATCATGGTGCAACAGATATATTTTTAATTAAAATGTCATCCAATCTTGCCACTGAAAATTTTGCAAGCACTACTATTACCGCCTATCCCAACCCAACAAAAGACTTTTTACACATTGATTCAGAAAACGAACTATCAGGAAAAATAATAGATTTAACCGGCAAAAC
>CAIXNQ010000230.1 GCA_903920835.1 uncultured Bacteroidota bacterium
AATTAATTCAAAAAAAAATATATTTGTTGCTTAATAAATTAATGTCAAATGAAAAAAATAGTACTATCAACAATTCTAATATTTGTTATTGGAAATGTTTTTGCCCAAAAAAAGACTTTTTGGAAAAAATTAGAAATCAATGAAGTATTGAAATTAGAACGAAAAAGACCTAATTTCACAACAGAAGGGGAGCAATATTTTACTCTAGATTTTGCTTCATTAAAACAGGTTTTGTTTGCAGGTTTAAATTCAAATGCAACAAATGGTTTTGAAATTGAAATACCAAACATGGATGGTGAATTAGAAAAATTCTTAATCATTGAAAACTCTAATTTAGAGCCGTCGTTTCAAGCGAAATACCCACAAATTAGATCTTTCAAAGGTCGCGGAATAACCAATAAAGGTGCAACTATCAATTTAAGCACAGGAATTAAAGGAATTCAAACTTTAGTGTTCAGACCAGACAACGGTGTTGAGTTTATAGAAGCTTATGATAAAGCTGCAACTGCATATGTGGTTTTTAATTCGATGAACAGAAACAAAGGAAAATTACCTTTTAATTGTAGTACTGTTGACGAGAAAATTACAGAAGAAATCTACGAATCTACCAATTTAACTAATAGATCAAGCAATAGTGTTAGCAAAACAATGAGACTTGCCTTGTCATGCACGGCAGAATATTCAAATTATTTTAGTGCTTATTCAGCTGCAGATGTTCAATTAGTTATTGATGCTATGAATGCTACAATGACTCGTGTAAATGGTGTTATGGAAAAAGATATTGCAGTTCATTTGAATATGGTTGATAATACTTCCGTTATTTATTATGACCCTGCAACAGATCCTTATGATGCAGGAACAACTGGTGCAGGAGGGACATGGAATAATCAATTAAAAACTGTATTAACTACATTCGGAAGTGCTTTATTTGATATAGGCCACATGTTTGGTCAATCAGGTGGTGGCGGAAATGCAGGTTGTATAGGTTGCGTTTGTGTGAGTACTAATGGAACATCTTATAAAGGAAGAGGATTTACCTCACCTTCTGATGGTGTGCCAGAAGGAGATAATTTTGATATTGATTATGTTGTTCACGAAATGGGACATCAATTGGGAGGAAATCATTCATTTACTTACAGCAGTGAGGGAACTGTAGCTCAGGTGGAACCTGGTAGCGGCAATACCATCATGGGATATGCTGGAATTACTAACTATGATGTTCAAACACATTCAGACGCAATGTATGCTTATGTAAATATCAAACAAATTCAAGCCAACTTGGCTTTAGCATCAAAAACTTGTCCTGTTTCAACTCCAATGACTGCTAATGCAACACCAGTAGTAAATGCAGGAACAGATTATACAATTCCAAAAGGAACAGCATTTGTATTGACAGGAACAGCTACCGATGCTGATGCTACCGATGTTATGACTTATAACTGGGAGCAAAATGATGTTGGAGGAACTACAAACGTTAATGCCTCAAGCGAGGTAAAATCAACCAAAGCTTCAGGGCCAATTTTTAAATCTTTTCCTTCAGCTTCAACTCCAGTGCGTTTTTTCCCTCAAATGAGTAAAGTATTAACAGGAACGATAGCTGTTACAACAGCATCTTTAACTAATTGGGAAACTGTTTCAACAGTTGCACGAACTATCAACTTTACTTTTACAGCTAGAGATAATCATATTGGAACCGATTATGGACAAACAGCAACTGATGCAATGATTGTTACTGTTGATGCAACAAAAGGGCCGCTAACAATTACGTCGCAGGCAACTACTGGAATTTCTTATAATGCGAACTCAACCCAAACAATAACATGGGCGGTTAATAGCACAAACACCATTCCTGGAGGTGATTTAGTTGATATTTATTTGTGCACCAATGCGGGTTCTGGTAATAATGCAACATTCTCCACATTATTAGCTTCAGGAGTTCCAAATAGCGGAACAGCAGATGTTATAATTCCACCAGTAACAACATCTTTTGCGAGATTTATGGTTAAATCGACTAACAATATTTTCTTTGCTATTAACTCAAAAAACTTTGCAATTACTAATTTAGCCAACGAAGATTTTAGCCTAGCTAACTTTAGCCTCTATCCAAACCCTAACAAAGGTAGTTTTGACATTCAATTTGAATCTAATTCTTCAAACCTAATAGATATTACGGTTCACGATTTGAGAGGAAGAAGCATATTCAATCAAACATTTGACAACACAGGATTAATCAATCAAAACATTTCATTAAACAATGTTCAATCTGGAATTTATCTTGTAACGGTTAAAGACGGAGAAAGAAAAGTATCTAAAAAAATCATTATCGAATAAACAAGATTTAATCTTTAATATATTTTAAAGCTGCTCGAAAGGGCAGCTTTTTTTTGTGTTTTATAATTAATTTTAGATTGCTAAACCAATTGATTTAACTAGAAATTTTGTTGGTAATTTAAAAAAAAATGCTAGAATTTGGAATATTGACTCAGTATTCCTACACTTATTATGTTTTTTTTGTTATTATTGCGACCTGAAACATTATAAAGAATAACGTTTCTATTTTTAAAGTTTATAACCAAACTTAGATGTTTATGTTAAGATTACTTATAGTTGAAGACAACCAATTAATGTTAAATTCGATTGTTAGATGGATTGCATCCGATTTTGAAGACAACATTCAAATTTTTAAAGCATCTAATTTAGAACAAGCCTATCATATTCTTATTGGCGAAAACAAAGAAACCAATATTGATGTTGCTTTTCTAGATTTAAGACTGCCTCCTTATGAAGCACAAAAACTCTACAGCGGTGAAGATTTAGGTTATTTAATCCGTAATAATTTTAAAGATATGAAAATTATTTTTTTTACTTCGATGCTTGAATTTTATTTTGTAGAAAGAATAATTTTTCACATCCGCCCCGAAGGATTTATCAATAAAGAAGCCGATGATGTTGTAAATTTTTCTAAAATAATTAGACATGTTGCCGAAGGAGGAACCTACTTCTGCAAATCATTAGACAAATACTTTCCAGATAAAGATAAGGAACCATTTTTAGACAAATATGACATTGCAATTCTCAGGCTTCTTTATGAAGGCAAGAAAACAACTGAATTACACAAATACATTCCATTAACCACAAGTGCTATCGAAAAA
>CAIXNQ010000231.1 GCA_903920835.1 uncultured Bacteroidota bacterium
AGAGCAAAATGTTTTTAGACGAAAGGCTCTCCGAAATCCTGAGAGCAAAATGTTTTCAGACGAAAGGCTCTCAGAAAATCTGAGAGCTTCACGTTCGCAAAGTAAAGGCTTTAAAATTTCGTATTCCAATCAATAAGTCAAATACAAATAGCCTACCATTGGTTTTTCAAACTCGGGGTCGTGCAGTTCTAAAACATAATAATAAGTACCTTCAGGCAAGCGCTCGCTGTTCAATGCGTCGCCTTGGTTGGCATAGCCATTAAAGTTGGGTTGATTGTTGTTGCCCGACCAGACCAACCGCCCCCAGCGGTTATAGATAAAAAGTTCATAGTTCAAAAATATGTCTCGCAAACCTTCTATAATAAAGGTGTCGTTTTTGCCGTCGTTGTTTGCAGAAACCGCATTAAAAACCACAGGCGGACATTTTCTTGAAACTAATTCAAACGAAGTTGTAGCATAACAATGCAGATTGTCCACCCGAACATAGATCGATTTTGGTGTTTCAGAAGAAAGATAACTTGAAATATTTGCAATCGGGTTGTTGTTGGCAATGGCTGTGGCTTGCGTTTCAAAAAAAGCAACCGTGTCTGACGGGTTCGTTTTTACTAAAGCAACATAATCAGAAAAATTAAATTCACTGCTGCTAAATCCTTTGTCGCAACCATTCAACGGTGGAAGAGCAGGCAGTATTGGTGTTTTCCAGACAGAGAATAAAATACTGTCTTTGTTGTTGGTTTCAATCAATTCGGCAACAGCTCCATGACCAGTTCCGTCGTCATCTACCACTATTGTTAACGTAAAATCGTCGGGCAATCCTGAGGTTATAATGCCATTTATAATTCCCGACCAGCTGCCATCAATAGGAATTGTATTTGGCGTTATAGCTGTTCCTATCAAAACAGTGTCGGCATAGAGCGCAATTTTAACTCCTGCGGGCAACGGATTGGTGGAGTTTAGATTTGAAACTTTATAAGAAACTTTTATTTTATTGGAATCACAACTTTGATCAATATTAGTAATGTTTATAGTTGCGTCGGGCAATTGACTGTTTAATTTTGTGACAATAGTGTTTATAAACACGCGATCCTGCCCCGATGTCATTTTGATTTGTGCAGTAGTATCGCCAATCGCTATGTTGTTTTGAATATTAAATTCATCAAGATCCATATTATATAAAGTATTAGAACCTGTGAAAGTATTCGTTCCGTTAAATTGATTGTTTGACGGATTCAGACTATTTGAAAGCAAGTTGCCGTTGATAGAAAGAGTTTCATTAACTGCTAATATGCTATCGCCCTCCCAAGCTAAAAAAGCAATTTTGGCATCCGCATTGTCAATTACATTCAAGCTATTCAAATTGATAGTTACCGAATCTGGAATAGTTTGAAAACCGTCATAAATCGTGAGCTGATTCAAAGGCAAAGCAGCATTTTTATAAACCACAATAATTGCCCAACCCCCATAATTAGTTCTATTGCCACAATAGCCTGTTTGATTTTGTATAACATCAGTTAAATCTAAATCCGAAAGCGTATAAACGCCATTTCCGGTAGATTTTACAATAGTAGTTACATCTGCAAATGCGCCAAAATAGTCCAAGCCAATATTTACACCAAAGTTTCTTTCAGAAACAACTGGCGTTCCGTTGAGCGTAACCTCAAAATCTCCAGTTCCTGAACCAGACCAATAGAGATAAGCTTTCTCAACAAAATCAGTACTGCTCAAGTTTAAAGTAGCCGAAGATCTGGTCAAAATAGCACATTCGTCAGTAATGTTGTTTTCGCTTCTGTTTAAAGTATTGCCGACAAAAGTAAAATCAAACCTGCCGTTAAATTGTTTATAGAAAGACACTGCTTGCCCAAAAATCAATTGATGAATTGGGAGTAGCAGCAACAAACAAAGCAGTCGAAATTGTGTTTTCAATTTGGGTTTAAAAATTGGTTTAAAAATACTGCTTTTTTAGTAACGAGCTACTTTTTTCTAATTCTAAATTCAAAATCAAAATAATTGCTTATTTTTCCCGAATCAAAAATGCAGTGTGAAAAACTTAATTGTCCGAAAATATAACCCCGAGGATTACGCCACTTGGAATACATTTATTGCGGATTCAAAAAATGGAACATTCTTGTTTCATCGCGATTTTATGACCTATCACGCCGATAGATTTCAAGATTATTCCCTAATCATTGAAAGCGATAACAAATGGGTCGCTATTTTGCCAGCAAATAGTAACGAAACTACTCTGTTTTCGCACCAAGGTTTGACTTATGGCGGATTAATTTATTCAGAAAACATCAAACTAGAACTAATTATTGCCGTTTTTGAGCATGTTTTAAAATTTCTTTCAGAACAGAAAGTTACAATCTTAAACCTAAAAACAATTCCTTCAATCTATCATAAAAAACCCGCCGACGAAGTTTTATATGCTTTATTTTTAGCCGAAGCAAGATTAATTCGCAGAGACAGCATGTTCAGTATTGATTTGTCAAAGCCTTTAAAACTAAGCAAAGATCGAAAGGAAGGAATTAAAAAAGGATTAAAAAACAATCTAATCATAAAAGAAGAATCGAGTTTTGATGTCTTTTGGAAAGAAATACTAGAACCCAATTTGCATCGGAAACACAACCTCAAACCAGTTCATAGTTTAGAAGAAATTTCAAAACTAAAACAACTTTTTCCGAACAATATTAGACAGTTTAATGTTTATCAAAACGAAACAATTGTAGCTGGAACAACCATTTTTGAAACAGAGACTGTTGCACATTCACAATATATTGGAGGAACAACGAAAAACAATGAAAACGGCAGTTTAGATTTTCTACACCACCATCTTTTAACTGATGTTTTTAAAAACAAAACCTATTTCGATTTTGGAAATTCAAATGAACAACTAGGCAAGAAACTCAACGCTGGATTGTCTTATTGGAAAGAAAGTTTTGGAGCAAGCTGCATCGTTCAAGATTTTTATGAAGTGCTGACATCAGCTTATTTAAAGTTGTCGGAAGTGATAATATAACCTTCAAATTTCAAGAATTTACTTATTCAGTATTTTGATCAAACCATAAATAACTTCCTTAAATGAAATTATTTTCGCTCATAGCAATATTATTCCTGACAGTAGCAACAGTCGCTCAAACCAAAACGATTGACCAAAAAGTAGCTGATTTACTTGCAAAAATGACCCTCGAAGAAAAAATTGGTCAGCTCAATCAATATTCGGGCGATTGGGGCGTAACGGGTCCCGTAACCATTAATCCAAACAAAAAAGCGGAAATTAAAAACGGACAAATCGGTTCTATGCTTAATGTTCTTGGTACTTATAATACCCGTCAATTTCAAGAAATTGCTATGCAATCTCGATTAAAGATTCCATTGCTTTTTGGACAAGATGTAATTCATGGTTACAAAACCACTTTCCCAATTCCCCTTGCAGAAGCCGCTAGTTGGGATCTTGAAGCTATTGAACTTTCGGCACGAATTTCTGCAACAGAAACTGCCGCTAGTGGCATTCACTGGACATTTGCGCCAATGGTCGATATCTGTCGTGATCCTCGCTGGGGTCGTGTTATGGAAGGTGCTGGCGAAGATACTTTTTTAGCTTCTAAAATCGCTGCTGCACGTGTAAAAGGATTTCAAGGAAAGCTCGGCAATGTTGACGCTGTTATGGCTTGCGTAAAACACTTTGCTGGCTACGGAGCGGCACTTGGCGGAAGAGAATACAACTCAGTTGACATGAGCGACAGAATGCTCTGGGAAACCTATTTGCCACCTTTCAAAGCTGCAATTGATGCAGGAGCTGCCACCATCATGAATGCTTTTAATGATTTGAATGGCATTCCTGCTTCTGGAAATCGTTATTTAATGCGCACTATTTTAAAAGACAAATGGAAGTTCTCTGGATTTGTTGTTTCTGATTGGGGTTCGATTGGCGAAATGGTAGCGCATGGCTATTCTAAAAACAAAAAAGAAGCTGCCTTTGCAGCCATTACTGCCGGAAGCGATATGGACATGGAAAGCAATTGTTATCGTCAGAATTTAGCCCAACTTGTCAATGAAAATAGAATTTCGATTGACTTAATTAACGATGCGGTAAGTCGTATATTGAAAAAGAAATTTGAACTCGGACTTTTTGATGATCCTTATAAATTCTGCGATGCAAAACGAGAACAAAATGCATTGAACGACCCTACTCATGCAGTTGCCGCAAGACAAATTGCTGCCAAAAGTATTGTGTTGCTTAAAAACGATAACCATCTTTTGCCGTTATCTAAACAAACCAAAACCATTGCTTTGATTGGTCCGATGGTAAAGCCGCTCCGAAGCAATCATGGGGCTTGGGATATTAATTTAACAAATATTGATTCGACTTATATTGTTTCGCAGTGGAATGGAATTTCAAATAAAGTCAGTAAAAACACCAAACTACTTTATGCTCGAGGTTGCGATTTTGACAGCCAAAAAACAGATGGTTTTGCCGAAGCAATTGCCGTGGCAAACCAAGCCGATGTGGTGATTATGAGCATTGGCGAACGAAGCAATATGAGCGGCGAAGCCAAAAGCAGAAGCAACATTCACTTGCCAGGTGTTCAAGAAGAATTAGTAAAAGCCATTCTAGCCACTGGCAAACCCGTTGTAGTGCTTCTCAATGCTGGGCGACCATTGGTTTTTGACTGGACTGCCGATCATGTTCCAGCAATATTATATACTTGGTGGTTGGGTTCAGAAGCGGGTAATGCTATTGCCGATGTGCTCTTTGGAGATTATAATCCGTCGGGAAAATTGCCGATGTCTTTTCCAAGAACCGAAGGACAAATTCCGATATATTACAATCATTTCAACACGGGAAGACCAGCAACAAACGATAATGACAAGAATTATAAATCAGCATATATTGACATTGCTAACAGCCCTAAGTTTTCATTTGGTTACGGACTTAGCTACACTTCATTTAGCTATTCAAATTTAGTGCTTTCGAGTTCAAAAATGATTCAAGACCAAACTATTGACGTGTCAGTAACCATTACTAATACAGGACACGTAATGGGCGAGGAAGTTGTGCAAATTTACATCAAAGATCTTTTTGGGTCGGTGGTGCGCCCGGTTTTAGAACTAAAAGATTTCAAGAAAATAAACCTAGCAGCTGGCGAAACCAAAACAATTCATTTTACCATCACCAAAGAAAAACTATCATTCTTCAACAGCCATCTCGAATGGACTGCAGAACTAGGCGATTTTGAACTTCTAATTGGTGCTTCCTCAACAGACATTCGTTTGCGACAAAACTTTGAGTTATTAGATTAATAATTCCAATTGTTTGATAAAGATATTCATTAAAATAGTGAATTAACTTTTATTGACGGTCTTAAAAAGTTAGGTGATTTTATTAACTTACTATCAATTAAGAATCTACTCGTTTGCAAATTGGTCACTTAATTCTGTTTATAAAAGTCTTTTATTTATATTTGCTCAAAATTATTTAGAAATTATGAAAAATATATACTTAATCTGCTCCTTGTTTTTATTGGGTTTTGTTGTTGCACAGAAAAAACCAAGCACTTTCGAAGATTTAATTGTTGCAGAAAAAAAATCTGCTTCAAAAAGAATATCAATTCCACTGCCAGTTTCCCATGAAGTGGGAATTTCTCAAGATGGTTGACATCGATGCGCATGGCTTGCTGCGCAGCCCACCCCACATCCGCTTGCCAGCCTTTGACGCGTGCGGATTGAAAGCTGTGGCCGTTCCTGCCATAGCGGAATGATTGCTTTGCTCGGGCTGGTCCAGGAACAAAGAAAGCCAAGTCATAAAACAGGGTTACACCGCTTGTATTTTCAACGGTTTCAACAATTGGACACAACGCACAATTGCAGCGATGGGTACCCCCTGGCGCATTCATATCTGGTTGATCGGCGTAGTATCTCATTGGCCCATCTCAATTCTGTGTATAGTTCTGAGTGGCGGCGTGCAGGCTGG
>CAIXNQ010000232.1 GCA_903920835.1 uncultured Bacteroidota bacterium
TAGATTGGAGCATATTTTTAGCAGATATTGCTTCCGAAGTTACTTTAATTCATAGAAGAAATGAATTTAGAGGTGCTTTAGATTCCGTTGAAAAATTACAAGAATATAAAAAATTAGGTCTTGTCCAATTATTAACACCTTCTGAAGTTAGACAACTTCATGGTGATAAACATTTAAACGCAATTACTATTTCCAAAGATGGAACAGAAGAAATAATTGAAACCGATTATTTTATCCCATTATTTGGTTTAACTCCAAAATTAGGAGCAATTGCAGACTGGGGTTTAGAAATTGAAAAAAATGCTATCAAAGTCAATAATGCATTGGATTATCAAACCAACATTCCAGGTATTTACGCTATTGGCGATGTAAATATTTACCCTGGTAAATTGAAATTAATACTATGTGGTTTTCATGAAGCGACTTTAATGTGTCAAAGTGTATATCAACGATTAAATCCGGGTAAAAAATATGTTCTAAAATACACCACAGTGTCTGGAGTTGACGGATTTGATGGAACACGAAAAGAAGCAGAGAAAGCGGTTGTAAAATCAATTGAATAATGGCTCAAGATATTTCCATTACTATAATAGATAGAGAAGGAGTAAGACACCAAGTTCAATCTCCAACCGATATGAACATGAATATTATGGAACTAGTTCGTGCTTATGAATTAGCTCCCGAAGGAACTATTGGTATTTGCGGAGGAATGGCAATGTGTGCTTCTTGTCAGTGTTATATATTGAACGATATTGAACTCCCAGAAAAAAGTCAAGATGAAGAAGCCATGCTTTGGGAAGCTTTTAATGTTAAAGAAAATAGCAGACTAGGTTGTCAAATTCATATAACTGAAGAAATCGAAGGGCTTGAATTAGAACTTGCACCTTAGAGAAAAGAATAAAATATCCGCCTCATTGGGCGGATTTTCTTTTAAATATTTTTGAATATTATGCCAGCATCGTCACAGGATTTTCCAAATACTGTCTTAGCGTTTGCAAAAATTGAGCTCCTGTTGCTCCATCCACCGTTCTATGATCACAAGCTAAAGTCAATGTCATAGTATTTCCAACAACAATTTGACCATTTTTTACCACTGGTTTTTCTTCAATTGCTCCAACAGATAAAATAGCCGAATTAGGTTGATTTATTATCGATGTGAACGATTGAATTCCAAACATTCCGAGGTTGGAAACCGTAAAAGTACTTCCTTCCATTTCTGCCGGTTGCAGTTTTTTGCTTTTAGCTTTTCCAGCCAAATCCTTAACTGCTCCACCAATTTGAGTTAAACTCATTTGGTCTGTAAATCGCAATACTGGTACTACCAATCCATCTTCTACAGCTACAGCTACTCCAACATTCACATGGTGATTGATAGTGATAGCGTCTTCTCTCCACTGCGAATTTACTTTTGGATGTTTTTTCAATGCCATTGCACAAGCTTTTATTACCATATCGTTAAAAGAAACTTTCGTATCTGGAATGGTATTAATAACTGCTCTCGATTTCATAGCTTCATCCATACTGACTTCTATGGTCAAGTAAAAATGAGGAGCTGTAAATATAGATTCGGATAGACGCTTCGCAATGGTTTTGCGCATTTGCGAATTTTTGATTTCTTCCGAGTATGTTTCTCCCGCAGGAACAAATGGTTTTACTGTTGTTGCTTGTGGAGTTTCTGTTGTATCAGTAGATATAGGTGCTGATTGAGTTGTTGATGGAGAGAAATTCTCCACATCGCTTTTGGTTATACGACCATTTTCGCCAGTCCCTTTCACCTGAGCCAGATTGATTCCTTTTTCTTTAGCAATAAGTTTTGCTAATGGAGAAGCGAATATTCTACCTGTTGATTCTGTTATAGGTGCATCGTTTTGAATAGTTGGTTGAGCTTCTTCAGTTGTACTTGATGTAGCAGCTGGATTGGAAGTTCCACCTTTCTTATAATTTTCTGCAATTCCAGTAATATCCGTACCTGCAGGACCAATAATTGCAAGAACACTATCCACAGGAGCTGATTGTCCTGCTTCTATACCAATA
>CAIXNQ010000233.1 GCA_903920835.1 uncultured Bacteroidota bacterium
AAATGCCAACTTTTCTTTTTAGAGCACTTTGAAGATTTCCACTTTTTCTTAACAGAAAAAGGGTCAAATTTACAATTTGAGCCAGCAAAAATACAAAATCAGCGATAACTTTTGAATAGAAACATTTTTTCATGTAAAAATATCTGAATTTTCCATTTTTGGCAGTTTTGGGAGCATCAAAATTCATCTTCATTGTCATTTTTGAACAAGTTCAAGTTCAAGTTCATTTATTATTTCAATTACAAAGTTTTTTTCAAAATTTTACAAAAATTTCATATGTTAGTTAATTTAGTATTTTTCCAGAGATCTGCATTATTTGCATTACAGCTTTGGTTTAATTATGTTTTATTTACATTTTCATTTCTATAATAACAGAATATAATAATTTCGAGTTTGAGATTTTTCACATCTTTTAGTTTGTAAATTCATGGAAAATTTTCAAAAAACCATATTTCGGATTGACTTCATTGTTTAAATTCCCCCCACCCCCACAGTCATTTATTGCACAAAACCCCGACCAGAGCAATTCGGCTGTCAAGAACTTAGGGATCGTTAAGTCCCACGATCAACGGGTTTTCAGAAAACCTACACTTATGGAAAAATCGATCAGTGATTTTTCTGCCAAAATCTTCGATCAATGGTACACCAGCCTCCTCATGTAAGGCTGCAGTTGAATGTCGCCAATGGCGATTTAATATTATTTTCAATTGTTTGTTCTGAATAATTTGAATCTTTTTTCGATGAGTCTTGGCGCAGTCAAACCAAGTTTCGATGCCGTAGCAAAGAATTGGCCTGATGCATGTTTTATATAGCAACAATTTGTTATAAACGCATAATTTCGATCTTCTGTTGAGGAATGAATATAGGATTTTAAAAGCCAAACCAGCTTTGTCGATTGATTTTTTGACTTGCGGACCAAAAGTTAGTCTCTTATCCAAATATACCCCAAGGTACTTGACTTCGTCAGACCAGGGGATGCTATTTCCATCTAGGGTAATATCAGTTCGAGGAACATTTTTGGTGGCCCTCGAAAAATAAATTGCTTGGGTTTTTGCGGCATTGATTTTAATTTTCCAATCTTTGCAATAATCAGAAATTGAGTTTAAGTGACTTTCCAAATCATCCTTAATTAGATCAGGAGTTTGTCCTGAGGCGTAAATGGCAGTGTCGTCGGCAAAAGTGGCCGTTTCACAGAAAGAAGAAGTAGGCACATCCGAGGTGAAAATATTATACAAAGTGGGCGACAATATGGCTCCTTGAGGCACGCCATAAGGAATGCTGTGTGAATTTGAGTTGATATTACCAATTTTGACTTGAAATGTTCTGCCTTTAAGGAATGAAAATATTAATCTTGTTAGAAAAATGTCACAACCCCTCTGAAGGAGCTTATGAATAAGAGCCTCGTGCCAAACTGAATCAAACGCCTTCTGGACATCAAGAAGTAACATCCCAGTCGATAATGGAACTCGACTGGTTCCTCTGGCCACAGAACTTCTCGCATCTTTGACATTTTTAACAACCCGCCTAAGCTGATGGGCTGCAGAGTGAGCTCGTCGGAATCCAAATTGGTGCTGCGGAATTATGTTATTTGAAGAAATAAAATCATTCAATCGTTTAAGAATTGCTCTTTCGAATATTTTACTAATCGTGCTCAACAGGCTGATTGGACGATAACTAGAGGGATTGGAACGCTCCTTACCTGGTTTAAGAATAGGAATCACAATGGCATGTTTCCAAATTTTGGGAAAATAACAAAGTTTTAAACAAGAATTGAAAATGTACGTTAAGAAAACAAGGGCTTTACGAGATAAATTTTTTAGAAGAATATTTGAAATACCGTCAAAACCGGGAGCTTTACTATTTTTAAGATTTTTAATAATTTTCTTTAATTCACGAGGAGAAACTAAATTTGAAGCATTTAAATTAAATTCATTACTATGCAATCCCAAACAACCATCATTGACGATGTCTTCTAGAGGAGAAGGCATCGTGTTGTTGTGGGCCTGAGATAAAACTGTGGCAATGGCATCGGCCTTTTCTTGACCAGTGATAAGAGTATCGCCATTCACTTTAAGAGGAGGTATACTACGATTTTTATTTTTAATGAGTTTTGTGAAACTGAACAATGACTTGTGGTTAGGTTGAATGGAACCTAGTTTACGACCAAAAGATTCATTGTTCAGCTCTTCGCAAGCGTCCTTAACGGCTTTGTTGAGTACATTGTACCGTCGAATGTCATTTCGATTCGATGTGCGTTGGGCAATTCTTCGATGAGTGTTTTTCAAAGTGATTAATGACTTGATTTCGGGAGTAAGAACAAGGGAATACCTGAAGGGTCTTGTCTTAGGAACGGCCTCTGCGCGAGCCTCCAGAAGTGCAGTGGTGAAAGTGTCTATCATCGTATCGATTTGAGATTCGTTCTCAATACGGTCGAGAGAAAAGTCTAGATCAATGCGTGAGTCAAGAATCAGTTTGAACTGATTCCAGTCAGCAGATTTGTAGTCGAAAATGAAGTGATCAGGAATCTCACGTTGAGATTCGGTGCTTACTTTGAAAAGCACTGGTAAATGATCAGAAGAAAGTGCAGTTTGAGTTGACAAGTTTTCAATTTCGTGAAGACCGT
>CAIXNQ010000234.1 GCA_903920835.1 uncultured Bacteroidota bacterium
ATTGAATATTCCAATTAAAGAAACTCTGTCGCTGATTCCAGCATAGCGAGCTAGTGAACAGATTTCTTTTCCATTAAATCCGTTAGGAATAAATGGATGAAAGTTATTTGATGAAGAAGATTTGATTGAATTCAAATCTAAACTTACTATATCTGCATCTCTGAGCACTGGTTCTGCTAATGAAATATTATTTGATATTTCTCCTAAACGGTAGGCTTCGAAATACATTTTGTCGATTAAATCTATTTCTTCTTGTGAATTATAGTAGGTTTGATATCCGATGTTACTATAATTAAATAGATTGTTTGGTTGGTCTAGTAATATTTTTGATAAATAGGATTCATTATCAATAGTTGTATCTGTTTTTCCGAAATCAAACTTACTGTCAATCGATACCAGATTAACCATTTGTTCTAAATTATCATAGGCTCTATACAAGGCATAAGTTATATCTTGAGATCCTCCTATAATAATAGGTAGAATTTTTTTCTTTATTAAAAATGAAACTACACTTTGAACTGCAAAATAGGTATCATTAATACTATCTCCGTTTGAAATATTTCCTAAATCTGCAATAGATTGGCTCCAGTTGCCAGGGAATAATTTATAAAGTCCTTTTCTGGTTGAACTTAAATCAATTTGTTCGTTATCATTTTTTGCACCACGGTTATCTGGCACGCCGATTATAGCCAAATTGATTTTGTCAAGATCTGGAAAATCATCTTTGGTGTGTAGCGTTATTTTATTTCCCAGATGCTGACTTGACAATTGATTTATAAAATCAATTAAATCTGAATCTAGTGGTGTTAGAAAATCGAATTCCATTTTTTGTTATTTCTTTTTGGCTGTTGTTTTTTTGGCAACAGTTGCTTTTTTGGCTGGTGCTTTTTTTGCTGGAGATTTCTTTTCAATCATTTCTTGAACCTGAGCGAGTGTCAATAATGATGCGTCTATATCTTTATTTAATTCGATTTTTATTTTACCTTTTGTTATAACCGATCTTCCCCATCTGGCTTTTTCGACTAAAATACCTTCAGCTTTCCAGTCATGAATAACTTTATCAATATTTTTTTGTAATTTATCATCAATAAGTTCTTCAACATCTCTTTGAGATAGGTTATCGAAATTGTATTTCTTGCTGACGTTGATAAAAATACCGTCCCATTTTAGAAACGGACCAAATCGACCAACACCTTTTTGAACATCGCTTCCTTTATAGGTGGCAATTGGCGCATCGGCTTTTGCTTTTTCGTCAATTAATTCTTGAGCTCTTTCTAGTGTTACATTTAATGGTTCTTCTCCTTTTGGCAAAGATATAAATGCAGTTCCGAAACGAATGTAAGGACCGAATCTTCCGTTGCTGACTTCGATTTCTTCTCCTTTGTAATTCCCTAAATTCTTTGGAAGTAAAAAAAGATTCAGTGTGTCTTCAAGCGTGATTGTTCCGATGTTTTGATCAGACATTAGACTCGCAAATTTTTTGTCTTCGTCGTCGGCTTCGCCAATTTGTGCCATTGGTCCAAATTTCCCTAAACGAACGCTGACTTGTTTTCCTGTTGCTGGATCTTTGCCTAAGATTCTTTCGCCGCTTTCTCTCTCGGCTGTGGCTTCAACGTTAATTACTGTTGGGTGAAATTTATCGTAGAATTCTTGCATCATTTTTGACCAATCTACGTTTCCTTCGGCAATTTCGTCAAAATCTTGTTCTACTTTGGCAGTAAAATTATAATCTAAAATAGAGCCAAAGTTTTTTACTAAAAAGTCGGTTACAATAGTTCCGATGTCTGTTGGGACAAGTTTGCCTTTATCTGAACCTGTGTTTTCGGCAAGTATTTGTTCGGTAAGTTTTCCGTCTTTTAATATCAACTGTGTATATTTTCGTTGTGTCCCTTCAAAAGTTCCTTTCTCAATATAGGTTCTTGCAATGATGGTCGAAATGGTTGGTGCATAAGTTGAAGGTCGCCCAATGCCTAGTTCTTCTAGTTTTTTAACCAGTGCAGCTTCTGTATATCGGCTTGGTGCTTGGGTGAATCGCTCTCTGGAAGTGATTTGATTGTTATGCAATCTTTCGTTTACTTTCAGTGCCGGAAGCATTCCTTCTTGCTCTTCTTCCTCGTCGTCGTGACCTTCGAGATATACTTTTAGATAACCTTCAAAAAGGAGCACTTCGCCAGTGGCTGTAAATATTTCGTTATGATTGTTGGCTTTAATTTTTACGTTGGTTCTTTCGAGTTCAGCATCGCTCATTTGTGAAGCCAATGTTCGTTTCCAAATTAAATCATACAGACGGGCTTGATCTCTATCGATATCTACGGTATGACGTGACATGTCTGTAGGTCGAATGGCTTCGTGGGCTTCTTGTGCACCTTTGCTTTTATTGGCAAAAGTTCTGGGCTTGCTGAATTTTTCGCCATACGATTTTATGATTTCTGCTTTGGCTGCATTGATGGCTTCGGTGGACAGGTTGACGCTGTCTGTTCTCATATAGGTTATGAGTCCCGCTTCATATAATCGCTGGGCGAGCTGCATGGTGATTCCGACTGGAAGATACAGTTTTCGAGCAGCTTCTTGTTGCAAGGTTGACGTGGTGAACGGCGCAACGGGCGATTTTTTTGTAGGCTTGGTTTCTAAATCGGCTACATTATATATAGAACCTATATTTTGTTGCAAGAAATCTTCGGCTTCTTTTCGAGTGCTGAAGTTTTTTGGCAATTTGGCTTTGAATGTCTTTCCTGCTTCGTTGACAAACTCTGCTACTACCGAGAAACTGGCTGTTGGTTTGAAATTCTGAATTTCTCTTTCGCGTTCTACAATTAGCCGAACCGAAACCGATTGCACCCTTCCGGCAGAGAGTCCTCCTTTTACTTTTCGCCATAAGACTGGCGAAAGTTCGTAGCCCACAAGACGGTCTAGAACGCGTCGGGCTTGTTGCGCATTGACCAGATTATAGTCAATTTCGCGGGGGTTGTCAATGGCTTTTAGTATTGCAGATTTTGTGATTTCGTGAAAAACAATTCGTTTGGTTTTGGCTTTATCGAGGTGGAGTTCTTCGGCGAGGTGCCAAGATATTGCTTCTCCTTCGCGGTCCTCATCGGAAGCAAGCCAAACCATATCGGCTTTTTTAGACAGTGTTTTTAGCTTTGAGACCAATGCTTTTTTGTCGGCGTTGACTTCATATTTTGGTTTGAAACCATTGAGCACATCAACCCCAATTTCTTTTGACGGCAGGTCTGCAATATGACCAAAACTCGACTCTACTTGAAAGTCGGCGCCAAGAAACTTTTCGATTGTTTTTGCTTTTGCTGGTGACTCAACGATTACTAAATTCTTTGCCATTGCCTAATTTGTTTGGGCGCAAAAGTATCTATTTTTTTTAAATAACAAAGTTTTGCCGCTATTTTTGACTAGAAGATTTAATGAAAACTTATTAATTTATGGATTGAGGGGGTGAATTGAAATAGATTTTGATTTGGAATTTGAAGATTAAAAATGTTTTCCTTTAAAGGAGCTATGGTGAAAAAAACATACTTATTGAGATTGGTTTTAAAATTTTTTGAGAGATAATCTTTTATGGTATAGTTACTTTAATTAATTTATTAGGATATTTAAAAAAATAATTAATCTTTTTTAATTTATTTAGATTTTTTATATATTTGTCAATCGAATGCAGTTATTGTATGTGAGCGAAAGATTTTAATGTTATAGCAGGTCGCTCCCCTAGTGCAGTAAGGAATTACGCTAATGTAGTGAGGTAATCCCCAAGTAAAGTAAGGAAATTCCGAAGTGAAGTAAGATTTTACGCTAGTCAAATAAGGTAATCACCAATTGAAGTTAGCAATTACGCTACTAAAGTAAGGAATTCCCCAAGCGAAGTAAGTCAATATGCTAGTGAAGTTAGCAATTACGCTAGTGAAGTAAGGAAATCCCCAAGTATAGTAAGGAATCTATAAAGCGAAGTGGGATTTTAAAAATTGTAATTAATTTATTAACCAAATATTATTTATTATGAATGTGAAGCCTAAACACGAAGAAATGGTGCCATTGGCAAAAATGGTAATTAGAAGTTTTACGAGAGATCGCGTAGAATTTGAAGACAACGATGGTCATTTTACGACTACTTTTTTGCAGGAGTTTAATGACAAAACAGAGGTTGTAAAAACGCAAGAAAAGCGGAGCACGAAGCTGAATGCGCAGAAGAAAATCACCAAAGATTTATATTTGACTGCCGACAATATTAAAATGCCTTTGAAGTTGGCATCGAACAGTTTTAGACGTGCCGACTTGGACGGAACATTGTTTGTTAAAGCCCAAAAAAGCTTGCGCACCCGCAATATTGAGGGCGCAATTGACCACCTAGAAGCTATTGGTCAACTGGTGAATGCCAACGGCACAACCCTTGCCGCTAAAGGTTTGAAGCCAACTTTTATAGACGTTCTTAACGCTACTATTGCCGCTCTTTATGACCTTTCAAGCCAGCAAACAACCCTGATGCAGATGGGCGAAGATGTGACCGATGTGAATGTGGCACTTTATACCGACTTATACAAAAACTACATTGCCGAAGTGTGCAAAACTGGTAGAATTATCTATGCCAACGAGAATAAAATCAAAGAATATACCATCAGTAATTTACTAAAAAAACTCCACAGCGCACCGCAAGGGGCGGATGATGCTGCACCAACTGCTTAGTTAGTTATGAGTTTTTAGTTATGAGTTTTTAGTAATGAGTTATGAATTGTCCGTCGCGGCTCCCTCCCCTTCGGGGAGGGCTGGGGAGGGGAAATAAACCTCGTTAATTGTCTGCATTTCTATTTTCTTTCCGACGCAGGAGGAATCGCATAACGATAATCACATAACAATAAAAATAATTACAACAAAATGAACAACACAATGATTGAATATAATGAAGGATATCATACCTATTATGTTTATATCATAACAAACAAATATAGAACAACTTTTTATGTTGGAATGACTAATAACTTAATTGTAAGATTGCAACAGCATAAAGAAAATATTGAAAAAGGGATTAAAACTTTTGCTTCAAAATATGGAATAGAATATTTAGTTTATTATGAAAGATTTTCGTGGGTGCAACAAGCAATTGCTAGAGAAAAAGAAATTAAAGGTTGGAGAAGAGAAAAGAAGTTGGATTTAATTCGTTCTTTTAATAGTAATTTTGAATTTTTAAATAATCGCTTTGAAAAACATAATGCGATTCCTCCTTCGTCGGAATGACAAACTGCCGTGAGTGCTAAAACAAAACTTGTCGAAATAGTCTTGTCTTTCCGACGCAGGAGGAATCGCATAACTCTAATCATTTTACGTTAAATTGAAAAAAAAATAATTTGCAAGTAACTGTTATAAATATAAA
>CAIXNQ010000235.1 GCA_903920835.1 uncultured Bacteroidota bacterium
CGACCTCAGCACCTATCGGATTGGGGTTTTGCATCAACGGGTGCAGCATTACAGGGCTTTCTGGAAAAATATGTTCTTCTTTGACAACAGCAGATTGAGTGTCAATATTGGTTTTCAAAAAAGCAGACGCCGCGAATACAACCATCCAGAAGTGCCCTATCAAGGCACTCCGGGTTTGGACTTGCAATTGAATACTTTGAATTATGACCTGAAATATTATTTGCCCGAAATCGACCGCTGGGAAACCACCATCGGCGTTAACGGAATGTACCAGACCAATAAGGTTACTGACGGAACAGCCTTCGTGATTCCGTCCTACAAGCAATTTGATTTTGGAGGTTTCGGAATGGTCAAAAAAGAATTCGGCAAACTCAACCTTTCGGGCGGCATTAGATATGATTTCAGGCATTTTTCTAACGAAGAACTCTATATTGCGCCAAACCCTGTTGCTGGTTTTGACCAAGCCGTTAGTGCTGATGTTGCTGGAGCTACAAAACTATTTCCAGCATATAAAACCCAATTTTCGGGCGTTTCGGGCAGCGTGGGTTTGACCTATTTGCTCAATGACAGTTGGTCTTTCAAAGCCAATATAGCGCGTGGCTATAGAGCTCCAAATATTTCAGAAATTTCTGCCAGCGGTGTGCATCCCGGAACGGGTTTTTATCAAATAGGAAACCTGGATTTCAAACCCGAATTTAGCTTTCAGCAAGACATTGGGCTTGATTATACTTCAAAATCCATCACGGCGAGCACGAGTTTTTTTGTCAATCAGGTCAACAATTACATCTATAATTCAAAATTGCTCCAGCCCGACGGCAGCGAAGTTTTGACCGATAATGTGCCTACTTTTAAATTCCAACAAGGCAAAGTAATCTTATATGGTGCCGAGGCAAATATTGATTTTCATTTCACCAAAGCATTGCATTTTGAGAATACTTTTTCGCTGATTTATGGCGACAATAATAGTTTTTCGGGTAATCAAAAAAACGATACCAACAAATACGTTCCGATGATGCCTCCAGCCCGATATAACGGCGAAGTGCGCTATAATTTTATTGCCGACAGCAAAAAGATTGCCGATAGTTTTGTTAAAATAGAAGTCAACGTTACGGCGGCTCAAAATAGGGTTTTCAGTAGCGAAAACACCGAAACTGCAACGCCGGGATATGCGTTAATCAACCTTGGCGTGGGGTCTGGATTGAAAAACAAAAGCGGAAAAACCATTTTCAACTGCTATATCCTAGGCAATAATATTTTTGATGTTGCCTATCAAGACCACCTCAGCAGATTGAAATATTTTGAACAATACAGCGCATCGCCCTCGGGCAAACTCGGCATTTTCAATATGGGACGAAACATTGCTTTTAAAATTGTGGTGGGGATTTAGTTTTGAGTTTTGAGTTTTTAGGTGTTAGGTGGTGGGTGGTAGGTGGTAGGTTTTAGGTTCTTGGTAGTAGGGAGAAGGTTTCAGTTCTTACTGTCGCTTAAATTGATATTTTGATTTCATTTTATTTCTTGCCGTTGCTCTAAATGTTATGGATGTAATATCATTAAAATAATACAAAATAGCATTAATATGGCGCAAAATCAACTTCAACGAGCCATCTGAATGCTTCAACGAGCCATCTGAATGCTTCAACGAGCCATCTGAATGCTTCAACGAGCCATCTGAATGCTTCAATGAGGCATCTGAATGCTTCAACAAAATATCTGAATGCTTCATTGGAATTATTAAACACTTCAAAACAGTTTTTGAGTAAATCAAGCATTGAAAATGACAATAATTTAAAAGTAAAAAGAAAATTAAACTGTGTTTAATTCGCTTTTTAACTAAAAACTAATAACTTAAAACTAAAAACTTCCTCAAAAATCTCTTGCCACTAAATTTATTTCCTTATTTTTGAGCATTAAATAACTAAATCATACAACACTATGAAAAATCTTTACACACTACTGCTCGTTATTTCATGCGCTTTCGTTGGAAAAGCACAGATCATTAACATTCCCGATCCTGCTTTTAAAGCAAAGTTGCTGTCGGCTAGTTCTACGAATACTATTGCTTCAACAGCTCCTCCATATTCAAATGGAAATGTTGGTTACAATAACTCTATTGACACTAACAACGATGGCGAAA
>CAIXNQ010000236.1 GCA_903920835.1 uncultured Bacteroidota bacterium
GAACTTAGCGCATTAAAGTCAAATAGTAAAGCGTAGGCAAAGAAAAAAACGAGTACGCAGAAAAAGGCAAGAAAAGGCAAAACCCAGTTGCGATAATCTCTAGAAACGTGAAAAAGAATAGAAATAAAGACCAATACAATCAATAAAACGCACCAAAAATGAAACAGCGCCGCAACAAAAATCCAAAGTGAGGCGTCAAATATTTTTTCTTTAGGAAGTTTTAATGTCTGTAAAGAAATTAATCTACGTAGTGCTAAAATGACAAAGAAGTTGGCAAACACCAAATCAATTTCATTAAAAACAGTGGGGAAGGAAATTGTAAATAGAAAATAAAAAAACACCGTGTAAGCACTGTCTTTGCTCAAACCATTTCGTTTTGTAACAAAATTTAATACCAAAAGTGAAGCCAAAACCAGACCTAAAACAGTTCCTTTTTTGACTAAACCAAGATTGTTTTTTAGCTCGAAATGTTCTAAATACTGATAAAGGAAAAAAAACAAAATCAGTAAAATTGCTACTAAACCATAATTTATTGGTGTAGATTTTTTAAAAACAGTTGTAATCATTAAGATATTTTATACATTTGTGACGGTAAATATAATACTTGTAAAAAGATGAAAGCATTTTTTGAAGGAATTCAATGGTTATTTGAAAATATTTTTTTCATTCCTCAGAACTTTTTAAGAACGTTAGAACTAAAAAGTTGGTTTGCAGCAAACACAATCAACTGGGTTTTTATGATTATTTGTGCAGTAGCAATGGTTTATTGGATTAAACAATTGAAACTTCATAAAGACAACAACGAAGAGTTTCAAGATACTACAGCACATTCGTTCTTAAACTAAACGAGGTCGAATCCGATATCGGTTCTAAAATACATCTTATCAAAATGTAGCTTTTCTATATTTTGATAAGATTTTTTTATGGCCTCATTATAGTCATTTCCGTAAGAAGTTACTGCCAACACTCGTCCGCCGTTGCTAACTACTTTCCCGTTTTCTAGTTTGGTGCCCGCATGAAAAACGATGGAATCCTCAACCTTTTCAAGACCAGAAATCTCGAAGCCTTTGTTGTATTCTTCGGGATATCCGCCCGAGACGACCATAATTGTTGCCGCACTTCGTTGGTCTATTTCTAACGAAACCTCATCTAGTTTTTGATGCGCTACTGCTTGAAAAAGCGAAACCAAATCCGATGTTATTCTCGGCATGACCACCTCTGTTTCTGGGTCGCCCATCCGAACATTATATTCAATCACGATTGGGTTTCCTTTCACGTTGATTAATCCAATAAAAACAAAACCTTTATAGACTATTCCATCTTTTTCTAAACCAGCAATCGTTGGTTTAACAATCCTGCTTTCTATTTTTTCTAACAAAACCGCATCAGCAAAAGGCACTGGAGAAATAGCTCCCATCCCGCCCGTATTTAATCCAGTATCTCCTTCACCAATTCGTTTGTAGTCTTTGGCTGTGGGCAATATCTTGTAATTCTTTCCATCTGTGAGTACAAAACAACTGAGTTCGATTCCGTCAAGAAATTCTTCAATTACGACTTTAGCGCTGGCAGTTCCAAATTTTGCATGAACCAACATATTTCGCAATTCTGCTTTTGCCTCGTCTAAATTGTGCAAAATCAAGACGCCTTTGCCTGCCGCCAAACCATCGGCTTTCAAGACATAAGGCGGTTGTAAAGTTTCTAAAAATTGGCAACCATTCTCAACAGTAGCTGCTGTAAAACTTGCATAAGCCGCCGTCGGGATTTGATGGCGCACCAAAAATTCTTTAGCAAATTCTTTACTGCCTTCGAGCTGCGCCCCTTTTTGTGAAGGTCCAATCACTGGAATTGCATTTAATTCGGAATCATTTTGAAAAAAATCATAAATGCCAAGCACCAAAGGATCTTCTGGTCCCACAACTACCATTTCTATTTTCTCTTGAATTACAAACGTTTTGATGGCTTGAAAATCTGTAATACTTATTGAAACATTTGTTGCTATAGTTGCTGTTCCGGCGTTTCCGGGAGCTACAAATAATTTGCTACATTTTGATGATTGAATTATTTTCCAAGCCAAGGCGTGTTCTCTTCCGCCCGATCCGAGTAATGCTATATTCATTGTGCTTTAAAATTAGTTGCCGAGCAAAAATAGTTTGTTTTGAATTGAAAATATAATTTATTTTACTTGTTTCTGGTCAACTAGCATTATTTCAATTTCAAAAAAACCATTATCCCTTAAATTAATTGATGTTCGATGGGTTCAATTTTATTATATATTAACACTATAGCACTAAAGATTGAACCCTGATAGCTAATTAAGTCGTATCTTGCCGATATTGCTTTTCTTCCAATTACTTATCTTCTAAATCAACTAACAATGTCAAAAATAATCACCCTAACTTTTAGTCCCAGCATTGACAAAAATGTGTCTGTTGCAAAACTTGTCCCAAAAGACAAGCTGCGATGTCTTGACGAAACCCAAACACCGGGCGGCGGTGGCATTAATGTAGCAAGAGTCATCCACAGACTGGGTGGCGATGTCGAAGCGGTTTTTCCGGAGGGTGGCGCAACAGGAGCTCTATTGAAACAATTATTAGCAAAAGAAAACATTCCGTTGCTGTCTGTTAAAACAAAAAACGAAACCAGAGAAAATTTTGCCGTTCTTGACCAATCCAATAACAAACAATACCGAATGGTGATGAGCAGCGTTAAGTTGTTTGAAAAAGAATGGAAAAAATGTTTAGAAGAAATAGACAATCTCGACTCGGTTGATTTTATTGTTGTTAGTGGCAGCTTGCCGGCAAATATTCCGCTTTCTATTATTGGCAAATTAGCCAAAATTTCCAAAAATAAAAACGCTAAACTGGTCATCGACACCTCTGGAAAAGCGTTGAAAAAAGCTTTATATGAAGAAGTTTATCTATTGAAACCTAATCAGGAAGAATTGGCTTATCTATTGAACGTAACAAAGGTTAAGAAGAGCAAACTGGAAGCGGCAATTAAAAAACTACTTCATCATTCAAAATGTAAAATCATAGCAGTTTCTCTTGGAGAAGACGGCGCAATGCTGGTCACTAAAGACGAAACCCACATTGTTAAACCCCCCAGCGTAAAAGTAAAAAGCACTGTTGGGGCAGGCGACAGCATGGTGGCGGGAATTGTTTTTGGATTGTCAAAAAACGAATCGCTCAAAAATGCTTTGGCTTATGGCGTTGCTTGCGGCACGGCAACAACCATGAAGTCAAGCACCGCACTTTGCCAAAAAGTTGATGTAGATGAATTGCTTAAAAAAATGTCTAAATAAAATTCTAAGACATCTTTCATCTTTTTACTTTAGACTTTCAACTTTCCCCTTTTGACTTTCAACTTTCGACTCTTTAATAAATATTTCCTTCAGAAAATTAAACTAACTATCTTTGAAACCTAATATTTAAGCAATATGAAATACCATCAAATAGACCGTCAGTTATTTGTTACAAACAGAGCCAAGTTTACAGCTCAAATGAAACCCAGCAGTGTTGCCGTTTTTAATTCAAACGATATTTATCCTGTTTCTGCCGACAGCACATTGCCGTTTGCACAACACCGCGATATTTTTTACCTCAGTGGTGTCGATCAAGAAGAGAGCATTTTATTACTTTTCCCAGATGCGCCCTACGACAATCTGAAAGAAATTCTGTTCCTGAAAGAAACCAACGAACACATTGCTGTTTGGGAAGGCGAAAAACTTACTAAAGAAAGAGCGTTTGAAGTATCGGGCATTAAAACGGTGATATGGCTTAGCGATTTTCACAAAACGCTCAAGGAAATTATGACCTATTGTGACACTATATACATCAACACCAACGAGCATTACAGAGCCGTTATAGAAACCGAAACCCGCGAAGCCCGATTTATTAAATGGTGGAAAGAAAACTATCCGGCGCATAAAGTAGAGAAAGCAAATCCGCTGTTGCAACGACTTCGTTCGGTTAAAGAAACTGCCGAAATAGACTTGATTCAGCAGGCTTGCAACATTACCGAAAAAGGTTTTAGACGTGCTTTAAACTTCGTGAAACCGGGCGTGATGGAATATGAAATCGAGGCAGAATTGGCCCACGAGTTTTTGCGCAATCGTTCCAAAGGGTTTGCCTATACGCCCATCATTGCATCGGGCAAAAATGCCAATGTGTTGCATTATATCGAAAACAATCAGCAATGTCATGAAGGCGATTTAATCTTGCTCGACGTTGGTGCCGAATATGCCAATTATTCAAGCGATATGACACGAATGATTCCAGTTTCTGGACGATTTACAGCCCGGCAAAAAGAAGTTTATAATGCCGTTTTAAGAGTGAAAAACGAAGCAACCCAAATGCTCACTCCAGGCACATTATGGAAACAATATCATATAGAAGTGGGCAAAATAATGACTTCAGAGTTGCTAGGACTTGGACTGCTCGACCACGCCGATGTTCAAAACGAAAACCCCGATGCTCCTGCCTATAAAAAATATTTTATGCACGGAACCTCACACCACTTGGGCTTAGACACCCACGATTACGGATTGCTACACGAGCCAATGCAGCCCAATATGGTCTTTACTGTAGAGCCCGGAATCTATATTCCTGCCGAAGGTTTTGGCATCAGGCTAGAAGACGATGTGGTCATTCAGCCCCAAGGGCAACCCTTCAACCTGATGAAAAACATCCCAATTGAAGTTGACGAAATAGAAAGCCTAATGAATGCCTAAATCTTCAATCTAACTCATAAAAAACGACTCCTATAAAGAGTCGTTTTTTGTTTGTATAAATTCAAACCAATTAAAATTGCATCGCAAGTTTAATAGATGGAACCTCAGCTTTAATTCTATCAACTTTCGGACTATTGACGCTTGACTATGTGTCTTTAGATTTTCAAACTTTAGACTTCAATTCATAAAATAAAGCTCTTTGCCCTCTCGATAGAAAAATCTAGTTATAAAAGAGGACTCTTTGCCCTCTCGACAGAAAAATCTAGTTATAAAAGAGCGCTCTTTGCCCTCTCGATAGAAAAATCTAGTTATAAAAGAGCGCTCTTTGCCCTCTCGATAGAAAAATCTAGTTATAAAAGAGCGCTCTTTGCCCTCTCGATAGAAAAATCTAGTTA
>CAIXNQ010000237.1 GCA_903920835.1 uncultured Bacteroidota bacterium
AAAGTTATTTGTAATGTAATTTTTTTTGATATTATTTAAAATAGGGTTGAATTAAACAAAATCACTTTTAAATGTTTATATCAAAAGATAAGAATAGCTAAGTTTTTAAATGGAAACAAAAAAACAGCTTAATTAACGCCATCAATTTTCTTATTATTTATTGCATTAAAGCTAGCTTATAGTCTGAATTATCTATAATCTTCTAATGATTTAGTTCTCATTAATGTCTTTTTTAGTAAAATATTAAAAAGTTTAATAAAAAAACATACTCATACTATTGATTTTCTATTAAGAAAATTTATCTTTGCACCCTAAAAAAAGTAAGTTTTTTAATAAAACTTAAATAGCTATTTAATAAACATATAAGTAATGTCAAAAGTAATAGGAAAAGTTGCGCAAATCATCGGGCCAGTAGTTGATGTTGTTTTTAACGGTAAAGATGTAGAATTGCCAAAAATTTATGATTCACTAGAAATCACTAAAAAAGACGGAACAATTTTAGTTCTTGAAGTTCAATCTCACATCGGAGAAAACACAGTTAGAACCATTTCTATGGACTCAACTGACGGTTTGAGCAGAGGCACAGATGTTGTTGGAACAGGAAATCCAATCAAAATGCCAATCGGAGCTGATGTATATGGTCGTTTGTTTAATGTAATTGGAGATGCAATTGACGGTTTAGGCAACTTGCCAAAAGATGGCGAAAACGGTTTGTCAATTCACAGAGCCGCTCCAAAATTTGAAGATCTTTCAACTTCATCAGAAGTTTTATTCACAGGAATCAAAGTAATTGACCTAATTGAGCCTTATGCAAAAGGAGGAAAAATTGGTTTGTTTGGAGGTGCAGGAGTTGGAAAAACAGTATTGATTCAAGAATTAATTAATAATATCGCTAAAGGACACGGTGGACTTTCTGTATTTGCAGGAGTTGGTGAGCGAACAAGAGAAGGAAACGATTTGCTTCGTGAAATGCTTGAATCTGGAATTATTAAATATGGCGACGCATTTATGCATTCTATGGAAGAAGGCGGATGGGATTTGTCAAAAGTTGATATGAAAGGAATGAGAGATTCTAAAGCTACTTTCGTTTTCGGTCAAATGAATGAACCACCAGGAGCTAGAGCAAGAGTTGCTTTGTCTGGATTGTCTATTGCAGAATATTTCCGTGATGGTGCAGGTTCAGACCAAGGAAAAGATGTATTGTTTTTCGTTGACAATATCTTCCGATTTACACAAGCAGGTTCAGAAGTTTCAGCACTTTTAGGACGTATGCCATCTGCGGTAGGATACCAACCAACATTAGCAACAGAAATGGGTGCGATGCAAGAAAGAATTACATCTACAAACAAAGGTTCGATTACATCTGTACAAGCAGTTTATGTTCCTGCGGATGACTTAACCGATCCAGCACCAGCAACAACATTTGCCCACTTAGATGCAACTACAGTATTATCTCGTAAAATTGCTGAGTTGGGTATTTATCCAGCAGTTGACCCATTAGATTCTACATCAAGAATTTTAACGCCACATATTCTAGGAGACGAGCACTATAATTGTGCACAAAGAGTTAAAGAAATTCTTCAAAAATACAAACAACTTCAAGATATTATTGCCATTCTAGGAATGGAAGAATTGTCAGAAGAAGATAAACTATCAGTATCAAGAGCTCGAAGAGTACAACGTTTCTTGTCACAACCTTTTCATGTAGCAGAACAATTTACAGGTTTGAAAGGTGTTTTAGTTGATATTAAAGATACTATCAAAGGATTTAATATGATTATTGATGGCGAACTCGACCATCTTCCAGAGGCGGCTTTCAACCTAAAAGGAACTATTGAAGATGCTATTGAAGCTGGAGAAAAAATGTTAGCAGAAGCTTAATATAATAAGTATGATATTAGAAATTCTTTCGCCTGAATCTTTACTCTTTAATGGAGAAGTAAATTCTGTTTTTTTACCTGGAGTTGACGGTTCATTTCAGATTTTAAATAATCACGCTCCTTTTGTTTCTTTGCTTCAAACAGGAATTGTAAAATTTTCAGGAAATAATATAAATATTAAAGAAGACAAAGCAAACAAGTTTACTAAAAATCAAGATTTTTTTTCAATAGAAATAAATTCTGGAACCATTGAAGTAAATGAAAACAAAATAATAGTTTTGGTTGACTAAACAATTATTAAGATTTTAAAATATTAAAGCCAAACAGCAATGTTTGGCTTTTTTTGTGCTTATACTATTATTTTTCATCTGTATTTTGAATTAAACATTGTTAATAATTTAAAATAATTTTGAATTACAAATTATAATATATAAGTTTGTTGACCAAAATAAAAAAAAAATGAAAAAAATTACATTGTTATTCGCATTGCTTTTTGCGGTTACTGGCTTTTCGCAAGTAAATAAAAGCACAATACAATCTTATTTAGATAAGAGTATAGAAACTTACGGATTGACTAAATCAGATGTTTCAAACTGGTCTATACAAGGAGAATCAAGTTCTACTAGTACAAACATTACTAACTATTCATTAGTTCAAGTTTTTCAAGGAGTAGAAATTGAAGGAACACAATCAAGTATTTTAATTAAAAACGATGAGGTTCTGAGATTCACAAATCATTTCGTGAAAAACCTAAATCAAAAAATTGCTAATTCAACAGCTAGTTTAGATGTTTATCAAGCAATTTCTTTAGTTTATTCAAAACAAGAACAAAACAACAAAGCAACATTCTCTATCTCTGAAACATTAGACAATGGTACAGTAAAATTAGCTGATGGTATTCGTGAAGATTTAGTTTCTGCTAAAAAAGTGTATCAAATTGATGCCGATTCTAAATACAGAATTTCTTGGTCATTTCAATATTACTCTCTAGACACGAAACACTATTGGGATATTAGAGTTGATGCTTCAACAGGGAAATTTTTGTATCAAAAAGACTTAATGATAAATTGTGGTTTTGGTAATATAAATTCAAAAAACCAATCTAAATCTCCTTTTTATAGTTTTGAGAGATTTGCTTTTGCACCAAAGAAATCATCATTTTTAGCTGTAACTCCAGGTTCATACAGAGTTATTCCATTTAATTATGAAAGCCCAAACCACCACTCTTTCGATTTAATATCTACAACCGGTGATGCTTTAGCTTCACCAAACGGATGGCATAATGCAAGCACAACCATTGGTGGCACAACATCTACACTAATTTATAATTATTCAAGAGGTAATAATGTACTCGCACAAGAAGATGCAGACGGAAATAACGGTACTGGAATAAGAGCTATTAGCACAGGAGGAACTGGAGTATGGACATTTGATTTTCCTTATGTAAATGGTGTTTCTCAAAACGCTCAACCAACAACTTATACTTCAGCAGCTACTACAAATTTATTCTACACTGCTAATATTATGCACGATGTGTGGTATAAATATGGATTTACAGAGGCGAATGCTAACTTCCAATTTAAAAATCTAGGAAGAGGTGGCGTAGTAACAGCAACAGGAGATTATGTTTTGGCAGATTCACAAGATGGATATTCTCAAACTACACCAACATTAAACAATGCAAACTTTGCTCCAACAGCAGATGGAGCATCTCCAAGAATGCAAATGTATATGTGGACGGCTGGAGCGCCTCCGACAAATTATATCACCGTAAATTCACCATCTTCAATCGCTGGATTATATGCAGCAACAACAAATGTTTTTGATACAACTGATAGAATTCCAGTTCCTGTTGCACCGAATGGAATTACAGCAGAATTGGTTCACTATACAAATGATATCAACCCTGTAAATGCAAACCCTAATCCACTTAGTGTTCATAATGCATGTGTTGCTCCTACAAACGGAGCTGACATTACAGGAAAAATCGTATTACTAAGAAGAGGAAATTGTTTCTTTTCAAATAAAGTAAAAAATGCTCAAGATGCTGGAGCGCTTGCGGTAATTGTTTATGATACTATACCAAACAATCCTCAAAGATTAAACATGTCTTCAACTGGTGTTTTAGGAATAACTATCCCTGCTGTTTTTGTTACTAAAGAAATTGGAGAACAATTTGCAGCAGAATTAGCTAACGGTCCAGTAAATGTTAAATTAGAAGTTCCTGCTGATTTATATTTATATGCAGACGGTGATTTTGACAATGTGATTAAAAGTCACGAATATGGACATGGAATTTCAAACCGTTTAGTCGGTCATGGTGCAACAAGTTGTATGACTAATGCAGAACAAATGGGAGAAGGTTGGTCAGATTGGTTCGGTTTAATGATGCAATTAAAAACAGGCGATAATGCAACAGATGCTAAAGGTGTTGGAACTTATGCTATAAATGAACCCGTAACAGGTGCTGGGATTCGACAATATCCGTACTCAACAGATATGTCAATAAACCCACATACTCTTAATGATTCAAATGACACAGAAGTTCATAACTTGGGTGAAACATGGGCAGTTACTTTATGGGATTTAACTTGGGCTTATATAGGTAAATACGGTTATGATCCAGATATTTATAATGGAACAGGAGGTAATAATAAAGTGATGAGATTAGTCTTAGACGCTTTAAAACTTGAAACTTGCAACAATGCATCTTATATTTCAGGGAGAGACAATATATTTCTTGCTGAACAAAACACAACTGGAGGTCTAGATTATTGCATGATTGCAGAAGTATTTAGAAGAAGAGGTATGGGATTAAATGCAACTTCTGGATCTGTAACTGATGCACTCGATCAAGTTGAAGATTTTACAGCATTTCCACCTAAAGCAACTTGCGATTTAGCTGTTAATTATTTTGATAATAGCGACTTGATTAGAGTTTATCCAAACCCTAATAACGGAAAATTTAATCTAAGAATCAATAATTTTGTAGGTAAAGTAACAATGCAAATTGTTGATGTCAATGGAAGAGTTATTTTAAATGACATCAACGCTGATTTCAATACTGAAAAAACAATTGATTTATCAAATTTAGAGTCAGGAATGTACATCCTTACCGTTAAAGGAGATAAAATTAATTACTCTCATAAAATATTCAAAAACTAAGTTATATTCTAAATTAGTTTTATAAACAATAAACAGCTTTGACTTTAATGTTAAAGCTGTTTTTTTTTAAATATGAAGTTAATTTCAGGTTAGTTTTTTATTTTTCACAATATTAAAAGTCGAACATTGCAAGCAACAAAAAAGATAAAAATTTTATTTACAATCCCAAATTTTGACACTGCGGGAAGTGGCAAGGTTCTTTTTGATTTGGCTAGGAGTTTGTATAAAAAAATATTTGAAGTTGAAATTGCTTGCCAAAACAACAAAGGTCCGTTATTTAAAGAAGTCGAAGCGCTAGGTCTTCCTATTCACATTATTAATTGCAACTATGCTTTACGCCCGTATTGGACTTTATTTTATAGAGTTCAGCCATTGGTCAGTTTTTTAAAATCGAATAAGATTGATATTGTTCATTCTTGGAACTGGAGTAGTAATTGGTCTGAAATTATAGCTTGTAAGTTAGCTTATGTGTCTTATATATATACCAAAAAAGCAATGAATTGGGGTTTTCATTGGAAAATAAAAAGTTTTATTTCAGACTATATCATAACTATTAACAATGAAATGAAAGGTTATTTTTCTTATAAAAAAACCACCGTCTTATACCAATAGGTATTGACACCGCTTATTTTGACCCCAAACTATTTCTTGAAAAACCTAATAAAGATAATAAATTTCAAATAATAACAGTAGCAAATCTGGTCGCTGTTAAAAACATCGAAGTACTTATTAATGCTATACAATTATTAAATCTAAATGAGATTCAACTTCAAATTGTAGGTGATTCCAGAAGTGAATATGCACAAGGACTTAAAGAAATGGTTAGTGACTTAGGGTTAAATGAAACAATAGAGTTTATAGACAAACAGAATGATGTTAGGCAGTTTTTAGCAGCTGCCAATCTCTATGTAGGGTCTGCTGAAAAACTAAAATTTCTTTATTTATAAAGGATAAGCTGTATATTTGTTATATATAAGTGCAAGGAAATATGCAAAACACCTCAAAAAATCGTGCACCTGCTCCCAAATATGTGACTACAAAACAGCTTTCATTGCCTGAATTTGAAAGTCCGTTTGAGCGAAATTTGAATCTTTCAAATCGCTGGGTTATTTTATCTAAGTTACTTAATATCTAAAAATAGCACAAAAGAATTCTAAAACAAGAAAAGATATCCGCAGAGCCCTAAAACAACAATTGAGCTATTTGGGAAGAAATATTCGTTCGATAGATAAAATTTTAGATACAATGACGGGTATTCCTTTAAAGAAAAATCAATACAAATATCTATTAGTCATTCAGCATCTTTATCAGCAACAAAAAAAATGTATGCTACCAATACGCATAGTGTAGAAGACCGAATTGTGAGTATTCATTAGCCTCACGTGAGGCCAATAATAAGATGAAAAGCCAAATCAAAAGTAGAATTTGGTTCAAAAATAAATATTTCATTGGTTGATGGGATTACGTTTTTAGATGACTTTAGTTGGGATGCTTTTAATGAAGTCACACGACTAAAAAACAGTGTTGAAAAATACAAAGAACGTTTAGGATATTTACCAAAAGAAGTTCTAGCAGACAAAATATATTGCAATAGAGAAAACAGAGCCTATCTCAAAGAAAAAGGAATAATACTCAAGGCGAAACCATTAGGAAGACCTTCGAAACAGGCATTGTAAAATCAAGTAAGTCCAGTAAAAAGACCCGAGAGCTGTGCTCGAATAGGCGAAGCAAACCCACAGTTGAAGGAAAGTTTGGTAAACCAAAAACAGCGTAGGGTTTAGACCGTATCAAAGCAAGACTATCCAACACCAGCGAATCATGGGCAGCAAGCATTATACTAGTGCTAAACCTCGTCCACTTGGCAGAGGTTGCACTGCTATGTAAAATAGTAAAAGTACTAAAATTTATTTTTAAAGAATTTTTGGTAGTTTTTAGTTATTTTTGGTATGAAAACAAACATGAATAAAAAAATAAGGGTTGCTTGAGTTTTTCAGCAGACCCTATTTAATAGTAGAGGATTCAAAAAAAACCTAAATTGATTTTAATAACACAAATTGTTCAAAAATGAAAATAGCCATCTATTCAGGAACGATTCCCAGTACGGTTTTTATAGAGCGACTAATTATCGGATTGGCAAATGCTGGAATTGAAGTGCAGCTTTTTGGTCAAAAATTAAAGGATATAGATTATCCAAAAAAAGTTAGGCTTTTCACTTATTCAAATCGAGTTGACAAACTAATTTCTGTGGTAAAATATAGCATCTTGCTGAAACTTTTTAAACCCACACAAAAACAACAGCTCGACGAAATTATTAAAAACAGCACCAACCGAATTTTAAAATACAAATCAAAATATTATCCAGTGCTCTATCATCAACCCGATATTTTTCATATTCAATGGGCGAAAGGTTGCGAAGAATGGATTTGGGTTCAAAATTTCGAAATGAAATTAATAGTAAGCCTTAGAGGCAATCATATCAATATTGCACCTTTGGCAGACGAAACTTTGATAGCGAGTTATCAAAATAGTTTTCCAAAAGTGAATGGTTTTCATGCAGTTTCTAAAGCAATTGCAAATGAAGCTCAAAAATATGGAGCGAATCAAAATTCAATAAAAGTTATTTATAGCGGTTTGGATTTAATGAAATTTCCATTCAAATTAGATACTAATTCAAATTCAACTTTTAAAATTATTTCTGTTGGAAGATTACATTGGTTAAAAGGCTACCGTTACGGAATTCAAGCAGCAGCAAATTTAAAAACAGCAAATTTCAACTTTCATTATACAATCATTGGCATCGAAAATGACGAAGAATTATTGTTTCAACGACATCAATTAGACTTAGAAAATGAAATAACTTTTATCAAACATCAACCATTTAAGGAGATTATAAAAGAAATTCAATCTTCCGATTTGCTCTTTTTGCCTAGCGTGGAAGAAGGTATAGCTAACGTGGTTCTTGAAGCAATGGCGCTCGGAACATTAGTTTTAACGACAGATTGTGGCGGAATGAAAGAAGTCATAATTGACGGAGAAAACGGATTTATCGTACCGTCTAGAAACGTAAAATTAATGTCTGAAAAAATTAAATTCATCAGTCAAATTGACGAAACCGAAAAGCTACGAATTAAAAAAAATGCAAGAAAAACAATCGAAAACAGGTTCAGTTCAAAGCAAATGATTGAAGGAATGGTTGGTCTTTATAATTCAATTTAAATTAACGGTATTTCTTACAAAGCTAAATTCAGATTTATTTATTTTATATTAATTATTCAAACGATAACAAAACAAATGAATGTTAAAGTTTAAAAAACATTTACAAATATTTCGTTGATTAATTGTTTCTTTGGGTTGAAAAAAATGGCAAATGAATATATTAATAGTAGAAGACACCAAAGAACTGGCTATTGAAGTAGCCGATTTTTTAACCAATAGTGGTTATCTGTGTAAAATAGCCAAAAACTGCGACAATGCTCTAGAAGAGCTAAACGACAACACTTTTGACGTGCTGCTTTTAGACCTCGGATTACCTGACGGAAGTGGTTTTGACATCCTAAAAAGTGTAAGAAAAACTGCTTCAAAAATGGCAGTAATTATATTAACTGCCAGAGGTGAACTTGATGATAGAATCAATGGTCTTCATCTTGGTGCCGATGATTATTTAACTAAACCATTTGCGCTCACAGAACTTCAAGCCAGATTGTTTGCTGTAATTAGACGAATTCACGGATTTACAGGGAATGATTTGGGCGTTCACGGTTTTAAACTGCAACTTCAAGATTACAACGTGACTTATAATGAGCAAATAGTAAATCTTACCAAAAAAGAGTTTGACATTTTTCAATATTTGGTTTTAAATAAAAATAGAGTAATCACTCGATCACAGCTAACGGAGCACATTTGGGGCGACGTGTTAGAAATAAATTCTGACAGTAATTTTATTGATGTTCACGTTAGAAACCTACGAAAAAAACTCGATAAGTTTACCTCAATCGAATGGTTTGAAACGGTTAGAAATGTTGGATATAGAATCAACAGTTAATGCAATAACAATATGAAAATCAAAAACCAATTGGCTATTTTTAATGCACTAACACGGTTACTTGTTATCGTGATTTTGTGGTTTATGTTGCCCATTTTGGTTCAAAAAGTAATCTATCAAAACACAAATAAAGAACTAATTGAGAAAAAACAAAAATTCATTAAACATCTCGACAAAGATGAGATTAATGATTTTATTGTCAGGAACGATTCTTCCGAAACTTTTGCAAGTTTTTCTACGCTACATTCCGAATTTCTTCAGCTTTCGAGAGTTGTTGATCAATCTGTGAGTACCAAAGATATTTTTGTAAATGAAACTCGAATTATTGAAGGCGAAGAAAACGAATATCGAATTTTGAGGTATAATTTTATATATGAAAATATTCTTTACGAACTCGAAATTGGTTCTAGCTTAAGCGAAGTAAAAGATTTGACATTTATTATTCGTTTTTTCGTTTTGATTCTGCTTGTTATCGTGGTGTTTTTTACTTTCTTAATGGATACTTTTTATATTGAATATTTGCTCAAACCGTTCTATCAAATTATCGACAAAAAAATCAGAAAGGTCAACGAACCCGATTCATTTGATTATACTCCGATTGTCTCTAACTCGACCGATTTTCAAGAATTAGACTCTGTACTCAACGAAATGATGCAACGAATAAGCACATTATTTAACAACGAGAAACAATTCATCGCCAATGTTTCTCACGAATTGCTAACACCAATTGCACTGCTCAGCAATAAATTTGAAAACCTGATTCAAAATCCTTCGCTTGACAATAACGCCGTTGACAAAATTGCAAGTTCTTTAAAAACCTTGGGTCTTCTCAAAAAAATAATCAATAATTTGCTCTTGATTTCACGAATCGAAAACCATCAATTTGAGCTCAATGAATCAATTAATTTGCTAGAAATTGTAAATGATTTACTCGAAAGTCTTGAAGACCGAATTGAAGAAAAAGAGTTGGTCGTAAACATAAACTTGAATCAAAATAATGATTTTATCGGCAACAAAACCTTAATTCATGTGTTGTTTTATAATTTAATAGTTAATGCTATAAAATACAACAAACAACAAGGCACAATATCAATTACAGATAAATCAGAAAATCAAAAATATACCGTCATCATTGAAGATACCGGAATCGGAATGACAGCAGAACAATCCGAAAATATTTTTAACCGATTTACTAGAGTAAATTTTGAACAAGATGGACAAGGTCTTGGGTTAGCAATTGTATATAGTATTGCGCAACTTCACCAAATAGAAATTAAAGTTACAACCAGTCCAGATAGCGGCAGTCAATTTATTTTGAGCTTCCCAGAATAAAACACAATATTACGTTAAAGTTTTAGAAATGAATAACTTCTTCACTCAGTCTTCATTTAGTCAATCTAGATTTGTGCTATAATTAAAACGTATTAATTATTAAAATCAAATGAAAATGAAAAAGTTAGTAATGTTGGTAGCAGCGATTGGATTTTCGTCTGCAATGTGTTTCGCTCAAGATGGTAAAATGGCTGCTCCAGAAAAAAAAGTAAAGCATCCAAAAAAACACAAAACTGAAGTTAAGAAAGAAGAAGCTCCTGCAAAAGAAGCTGCAAAACCTGCAACTACTGCAAAACCTGCTGCAGCTAAAAAATAGTTTGCAACTTTCTAAACAAAACTTCTTTTATAAAGGGAATTGTTAATTATTAAATGCTGTTCAGAAATGGGCAGCATTTTTTTTGCAATATTGATTACCCTTTTTGAATTCCAGATTATTGTACCTAGATTTGCAAACTTCATTTTTTGACAACGATTTCATTAATGAAGCTAATTTATGGAAACCAAAAAGAAAGCAGCATTCTATACCCTTGGATGCAAATTAAACTTCTCTGAAACTTCAACCATAGCACGAAGTTTTGATAACGAACGTTTTGAAAGAGTAGATTTTGAAGAAAAAGCCGACATTTATGTGATAAATACTTGCTCGGTGACAGAAAACGCCGACAAGCAATTCAAGCATTTAGTAAAAAAAGCAATGAAGCAAAATGAAAATGCTTTTTTAATTGCTGTGGGTTGTTATGCACAACTAAAGCCCGAAGAACTGGCTGCTGTTGATGGCGTTGACTTGGTTTTGGGTGCAACAGAAAAGTTTAAGATTACAGATTATTTGAACGATTTGTCTAAAAATAATCAAGGCGAAGTGCATTCTTGCGAAATTGAAGAAGCCGATTTTTATGTAGGAAGTTATTCTATCGGCGACAGAACAAGGGCTTTTTTAAAAGTTCAAGATGGTTGTGATTACAAGTGTACTTACTGCACAATTCCGTTAGCAAGAGGAATTTCTAGAAGCGATGCGCTTGAAAATGTTTTGAAAAATGCTTCTGAAATTGCACAACAAGGCATTAAAGAAATTGTCTTAACAGGCGTAAACATTGGAGATTATGGCAAAGGCGAATTCGGAAATAAAAAACACGAGCACACGTTTCTTGATTTAGTAAAAGCCTTAGATCAAGTTGAGGGTATTGAGCGATTGCGAATTTCGTCTATTGAACCCAATTTACTAAAAAACGAAACCATAGATTTTGTGGCACAAAGCAAAACTTTTGTACCTCATTTTCACATTCCATTGCAATCGGGCAGCAATGCCATTTTAAACAAAATGAAGCGTCGTTATTTGCGCGAAGTTTACCAAGAACGGGTACAAAAAATCAAAACAGCAATGCCTCATGCCTGCATTGGCGTTGATGTAATCGTTGGTTTTCCTGGAGAAACAGAAGAGCAATTTCTTGAAACTTATAATTTTATCAACGATTTAGACATTTCTTACTTACATGTTTTTACGTATTCTGAAAGAGATAAAACCGAAGCAGCAGCGATGACCGAAGTTGTCCCGATGAATGTTCGGTCAAAAAGAAGCAAAATGCTGCGAGGGTTGTCTGTAAAAAAACGTAGGGCTTTTTATGAAAGTCAAATTGGAAGCTTAAGAAAAGTACTTTTTGAAGGTGAAAACAAAGAAGGCTACATTTATGGTTTTACAGAAAATTATGTAAAAATAAAAACACCGTGGAATCCAGATTTGGTCAATACTTTGCACGATGTCCAACTAACAAAAATTGACGAAGACGGCAGCGTTCGACTTGAATTTTTAGAAATAGAAATTCAATATTTATAGTGAAAACGAACCTTTGTGATTCTGAAAACAGTCTCGCTGTATTGTTCTATAAATTCAAATTTATTTCTCCCCGATTGTTTTAGCTCAATGATGTTTTTGGCACTAATTTCATAATACATATTCTTGCCTTCAAGCATAAATCGTTCTCCGTTGGTGCGATATGCAGATTGTTTTAATTCAAATTCAGACAAACTCCAAGTAGTAAAATCAGAATCGAAGTTTGGTTTTTGAATAAATAATCCTTCGGCTATCTCGGTTTTGCAGCCATAATATTTGACTATTTGCTCAAAAAAAGAAAGGATAATTTGATTTAACTCGTCAGAATTCATTTGAAGGATTTGGTTAATTTTAGATTTATTTACAATCGAATTCCCGGAGGTAACAAATCGTGATATTCTTTATTTTTTCTAAAAAACAATGCTATTTTCGGAAATATCGGAACCACTTTTAGCTTTCGTTCATAGGCAATTGCCATAATGTTTTTGAGAAAATCAGTAACAAAAGCTTCGTCTGAAAATTGTTCTGGAACGTTGATGCGGGTCAAAAATATTTTTTTTTCTTGAAATGAATATTCAACAGAAATCAGGTTTCCGTCGCTAATAGTTTCAAATTGTCTAGAGAAAGTATTGTCTTTAATTTCCATTGTTAATGTGTTTTTCATAGATTTAGATGCAGGTTAAAATTATTTTTTCATCTAAATTTGGAGGCAAAATGAGTGCGAAGTTCTCAAAATAAAATACATTTAGAAAAAACAAAGAACTAACTTTAAAATAGATTATTTCAGGCAAAATTCGGAATAATATGTCTTAATTCATATTTGAAAACGTTAAAAACTAAAAATGACAAAAACCGTAGTCTATTTTATGCCTGGTTTGGCAGCAAGTTCCTCAATATTTGAGTACATTTGTTTGCCTAAAGAACAGTTCGAAATGGTATATTTAGATTGGATTGAACCGCATCAAAACGAAACCTTAGCCCATTATGCAAAAAGGATGACAACCTTTGTTAAGCATGAAAATCCCGTTTTGATTGGCGTTTCTTTTGGCGGCATTGTGGTTCAAGAAATGGCAGCATTTTTAGATATAAAAAAAATAATTATTGTCTCAAGCATAAAATCGAGTGATGAATTGCCTAGCAAAATGCACTTAGCCAAAAAACTAAAATTATATAAAATCATGCCAACGAGTTTGGTTAAAAATGTAAATATTTTAGCAAAATTCACCATAAACCATAAACTCAAACAACGAATTGAATTGTATAAAAAATATTTAACCATGAGTTCTACAAACTATCTTGATTGGGCAATGGCGCAAGTTGTCTGCTGGGAAAGAACCCAGATTGACCCAAAAGTGATCCACATTCATGGCGAACAAGACAGCGTTTTCCCTGTTAAAAACATTTCAAATTACATCGCTGTCAAAGGTGGGACACATGTCATGATCATAAACAGATTCAAATGGTTCAATGATAATCTCCCCAAAATAATTCTTCAAGATTAATTTCATATTTTAACTCTACAAAAAAAAGCAAAAGATGAAAAACTCAGAAAATAAAATTATAATCGGCTTACTGATTGTTTTAAGTGGGGCTTTAATATTTGCCACTTCGGGATCGGACAAGAAATCCATTTTGAAAGAAGGAACTGCCAATTATTTCCCGACAAAAATTGAATTTGCTGGCGAAAACACACCGCTTCAAATTGCTGATGTTCGTGAGCGAATGGATCGCGAATTGGTAATTAACGCCAATCTGCAAGGAACTACTACTTTAATCATAAAGCGCGCCAACAGAGCGTTTCCGGTTATTGAACCTATTTTGAATAAATATGGAGTTCCTGATGATTTTAAGTACTTAGCAGTCATTGAAAGCGGATTAATTAATGCCGTTTCACCTTCGGGAGCTAAAGGAATTTGGCAATTCATGCCCGACACCGCCAAAGAACGAGGAATGGAAGTTAATGAAATTGTTGATGAACGTTACCATCTTGAAAAATCGACCGAAGCTGCCTGCAGATATTTAATCGATGCCAAAAACAAACTCGGCTCATGGACGCTCGCTGCAGCTTCCTACAACGGCGGTATGAACGGCGTTATGAAACAAATGGACATTCAAAAAGTGACCAACTATTATGACCTTCAATTTACAGACGAAACTGCGCGTTATGTCTTTAGAATTCTTGCTTTGAAAGAAATCATGAAACACCCAGATATATTCGGTTTTACTGTAGCCAAAGAAAATCTTTACCCTAAACTTAACAGTAAAAAAGTAGAGATAGACAGCACCATTACCGACTTGGCAAGTTTTGCTTTAAAACAAGGGATCAATTATAAAATATTGAAAATCCACAATCCGTGGCTTCGAGATAAAAAACTGATTAATCCTACCAAGAAAAAATATACTTTTGAAATTCCAATAGAAGGATACTAAAAAATGAAAAGAATGACCTTAACAACAGTTTTAATATTAATTTGCATTGGTTTGATAACCGGAATGCTCAGCGGTCTTATAGGCATTGGTGGCGGAATTATTATCGTTCCGATGTTGCTCATTATCGGTTTAACTCAACAACAAGCCCAAGGAACGAGCCTGGCAGTTATGCTCCCACCGATAGCTATTTTGGCAGTTTATAACTATCACAAAGCGGGACAAATCGAATGGAAATATGCCCTAATTATCTCCGCATTTTTTATCGTGGGCAGTTATTTTGGCAGCAAACTCGCCATCTCTATTGATGCTAAAATTTTAAAAAAAATCTTTGGTGCAGTTTTATTGATAGTTGCCGCAAAAATGATTTTTACGAAATAGTTTAATTAGTCAAAAGTTATAGACCACTAATGTATTTATAACTCAATATTGACAAATTTCGACTTTTGCAACCAAAAAGC
Organism: uncultured Bacteroidota bacterium; assembly: GCA_903920835.1. Classification (GTDB taxonomy): domain Bacteria; phylum Bacteroidota; class Bacteroidia; order Flavobacteriales; family Flavobacteriaceae; genus Flavobacterium. Next base: position 15,136 of record CAIXNQ010000237.1, read on the forward strand.
TTCTTGAAACCTTCCTGCACCCCTGCACGAGATCATCAAGTGCTTCTGGAGACCCTCATGCACCCCTGCATGAAGGGTTCAAGTGACACTTGATTGCTCCATGCACCCCTGCATGGACCGATCAAGTCTAACTTGATTGCTCCGCGCACCCCTGCATGGACTAATCAAGAAAGAAAAATAGACCCTCCGAAAAACCTTTGTTTTGGTATTTTTACCCTTTTTTAATACAATTATTTAAAAAAAATTTCCCCTTTTTATTTTGGATTTAGAAAAAATTATTATTTTAGCATCGAATTTTAAGTAAGTATTAATTTTAAAAACTAAAGAAATGATTGATTCAATTGACCTTTATCAGTTAAGAAACGACGAACATCTACAGTTTAATAAAGATGTTGCTGAGTTAACTTTTCAAAACAACCCCAGTGCACTTTATATTGATGCCCAGTATAACGCACTTGCGGTAAAAAATGCAGAGCTTGACGCGCTCTACAAAAAACAATCAGGCTTCGAAATTACCAATGAAATTATTGCAATCGATGACCGCAGAGACAACGCAATAACAGGTGTTTCGTATGTTATAGAAGGGTTTCAATATCATTTTGAACCCGATGTCAGAAAAGCCGCCCAAAGGCTTGGCGCCAACCTAAAACTTTATGGCAGCGGCATTGCCAGACAAAATTTGCAGGCTGAAACCAACATACTTTCGAGCATCGTGAATGACTGGGAAGACAAACCAGAGTTGAACGAAGCTTTAATTACACTCGGACTAACCCATTGGAAAGACGAAATGAAAGCTGCTAATGATTTGTTTGGAAAAAAATATCTCGAACGCACCGTAGAAATGAGCCAAGTGACCAAAGAAACGCTGGTTGCAAAAAGAGAAGAAACCAACCAAGTGTATTATAAACTCAGAGACCACATTACAGCACACGCTACACTAACACCAAGCAATGCTGCCTATCCGAAGTTGATTGACCAAATTAACGCCTTGATTAAACAGTATAATCTACTTCTTGAAAAAAGAAAGAAAAAAGTTGATGATTCGGCAGATGAAACTCCAGAGTCTTAAGCATTTTATAAAGCAGCTGGCATTAGGTCAAAAAAAAACTACAACGAAAGTTGTAGTTTTTTTGTTTAGCGTTGTCTTCATCTTTAAAAACACTAATATTTATATTAGGAACTTACATCTTCAACAACCAGTTTTTCATAGACACTTCATTTTCTATGATGGTTTTTAGTTTCGCAATCTTTACTCGGTCTTGCTTCATAGAGTCGCGGTGCCTAATCGTGACCGTTTGGTCTTCTATTGTTTGGTGGTCAACGGTGATGCAAAACGGCGTTCCGAGGGCGTCTTGTCTTCGGTAGCGGCGTCCAACGGCGTCTTTCTCGTCATAAGCCACATTAAAATCCCATTTCAAATCGTCAATGATTGAACGTGCAATTTCGGGCAGACCGTCTTTTTTTACGAGTGGCAAAACCGCTGCTTTGGTCGGTGCCAAAACACTCGGAAGCTGCAATACCGTTCGGGTTGAGCCGTCTTCGAGGGTTTCTTCTTTCAGTGAATTTGAGAAAACCGCAAGAAACATTCGGTCCAAACCTACAGAAGTTTCGACCACATAAGGCGTATAATTGGTGTTGGTTTCGGTGTCAAAATACTGCATTTTTTTGCCCGAAAATTGTTCGTGTGCCTTCAGGTCAAAATCGGTTCGAGAGTGAATTCCTTCTAATTCTTTAAACCCAAACGGAAAATCAAACTCAATATCGGCAGCAGCGTTGGCATAGTGTGCCAGTTTTTCGTGGTCGTGAAAACGATAGTTTTGTTTTCCTAATCCTAGCGACAAATGCCAGTTGAGGCGGGTTTGTTTCCAGTAGTCATACCACTTCATTTCTTCGCCTGGTTTTACAAAAAACTGCATTTCCATTTGTTCAAATTCACGCATTCTGAAGATGAATTGGCGTGCCACGATTTCATTTCTAAAGGCTTTTCCAGTTTGTGCAATTCCGAAAGGAATTTTCATACGCCCCGATTTTTGAACGTTTAAGAAGTTAACGAAAATACCTTGTGCCGTCTCTGGACGAAGGTATAAATCCATGGCATTCTCGGCAGATGCGCCTAGTTTTGTGCCAAACATCAAGTTGAATTGCTTCACGTCGGTCCAATTTCTTGAACCCGATTCCGGACAAGCGATTTCTAGTTCTTCTATTAAAGCTTTTACATCTTCTAAATCGCTATTTCCTAAAGAACGCCCCATTCGTTCTAGGATTTCTCTTTCTTTTGAAAGATATTCCATCACTCTAGGGTTGGTGGTTTTATATTGTTCTTCGTCAAACGAATCGCCAAAACGCTCACGGGCTTTTTCGATTTCTTTCTTGGCTTTGATATTTAACTTTTCGGCATAATCCTCAAT
>CAIXNQ010000238.1 GCA_903920835.1 uncultured Bacteroidota bacterium
AATGCCTCAATAGGATCAAGCTTTGCTGCTTTAATTGCTGGAAAAGAACCTGAAACTACGGCAACAATAAAGCTAATAATGAATGCTCCCGAAATCGCAAGCCAGGGAATTGTAAATTCAAACTTCAAAAGACTTGAAACCCCATAGCCTGTCAAGATTCCTAAAATCATTCCGAGCAATCCGCCCAATTGACCAATAACAAGTGTTTCAATAAAAAACTGAAAAGCAATAGTAGTTTTTGTAGCTCCAAGTGCTTTGCGAACACCAACTTCGCGAGTTCTTTCAGTTACTGAAACAATCATAATATTCATCAGTGCAATCGAAGAACCTAAAATCGTGATTAACCCAATAACGAAGGCTGCCATTTTTAAATAACCCGTAATATCTTGGATCTTGTGAATTAAATCATCGCTGCGAGAAACACCAAAATTGATTTCATTAACTGGGCTTAATTTCCGAACCCTACGCATGGTTATCGTAGCATTGTCAACCGCTTGGTCTAAAAGTTTTGTGTTTGAAACCATTGAACTTACAGAATAATTAATACTAGGAGCAGTAAATAGCGAGCGAGCAACCTGAATCGGAATCAAAACTCTCAAATCTTGACTGTTGCCAAAAGTCGATCCTTTTTCTTTCAAAACACCTACGACTTTGAACTTTGCACCTCTAATAGAAATATATTTTTCAAGTGGATTTATGTCTTTGAACAATCCTTTCTCAAAATCAGAACCGACTATGCAACTGTAGGAATTGTTTTTAATATCAAATCCAGTAAAATTTCTTCCTTTGGCAGTTTCTAAACCTGAGTTTGCAATAAAAAATTCATCAACTCCTAAAACGGTAATTTCTGGATCGGTTTTGGTTTCTAGATATTTTACTTGCGCTTTTGAAGTTGCAATAAATGAAATTGAAGTTTGAATTGAAGGAAAATTATAACGCTCTTTAAACGCCACAGCTTCTGGATAAGAAATTATTGGATTCACTTTTTCAACTTCGCCCGGGCGTTGTTGATTTCTGGTTTCGTCATATTGATTTATGTTGAAAGTATTAGAACCCATCGAGGCAAAATTGCTAGAAATGGTATTCTCTAAAGCAGAAATTACAGACAAAATTCCGACCAATGCCCAAATTCCGATAGCGATAATAAACACAGTTAAAACCGTTCTTAACAATTGGGTTCTTATGGAACTTAGCGCTATTCGGACATTTTCTCGGAATAAATTAAACATAAGTAATTCGTTATTTAATTGATTTTATAAAAACCTATTGTGGCAAGTAGGTCACGAAATTAAGTCTTTTGTTACAAGTTTAGAACTTTGCGCCCAAAATTATTTTAAAAAGTAAGATATTTGCCCACGCTTTAAGAATCGAGATTTTATAATCCTAATTTTAAATTGCACTAACATTTTTTTTTTAACAAAAATCAATAGCAACTATGGCTTCAAAACCAAGTATTCCTAAAGGCACGCGCGATTTTTCTCCTTCTGAAGTCGCTAAAAGACAATACATCATTAATTGCATCAAAACTAATTTTGAGCGATTTGGTTATCAGCCGATAGAACCGCCCTCATTTGAAAATTCGGAAACATTGATGGGAAAATATGGCGAAGAAGGCGACCGTTTGATATTTAAAATATTAAACTCTGGCGATTATTTAGATAAAGTTTCGCCTGACGAATTGCAAAATCTAAACTCAAAATCATTAACCAGCAAAATTTCGGAGAAAGCACTTCGCTATGATTTGACCGTTCCGTTTGCGCGATATGTGGTGCAACATCAAAACGAAATTGAGTTTCCGTTTAAACGCTATCAAATTCAACCTGTTTGGCGTGCAGACCGTCCGCAAAAAGGACGTTTCAGAGAGTTCTATCAATGCGATGCTGATGTGGTTGGTTCTACATCGTTATGGCAAGAAGTCGAGTTGATTCAATTGTATGATGCTGTTTTTAATGAATTGGGGCTTGATGGAGTGACTATCAAAATCAATAACAGAAAAATATTATCTGGAATTGCGAGTGTTATCGGTGCTTCAGACAAGTTAATCGATTTTACGGTGGCACTCGATAAGCTGGATAAAATCGGTGAAGACGGCGTAAAAAAAGAAATGCTCGAAAAAGGAATTTCAACCGAAGCACTTGAAAAAGTACAGCCATTGTTTGCTTTTTCTGGAACGATTGACCAAAAACTAGAACAACTTTCGCTCCTTTTGAAAGATTCTGAAGAAGGACAGAAAGGAATTTCTGAGCTTCGTTTTATTTGTGATAACGTATCCAAACTTGGTTTGCAAAGTGCCATTTTAGACCTCGATGTTACTTTGGCACGTGGACTAAATTACTATACAGGAGCCATTTTTGAAGTAGCCCCTCCCCCATCTGTGGCTATGGGATCTATTGGTGGCGGTGGTCGTTATGACGATTTAACTGGGATTTTCGGGCTTAAAAACATGAGCGGTGTCGGCATTTCTTTTGGTTTAGATCGAATTTATTTAGTGATTGAAGAACTCCATTTATTCCCGAAAGAAGTAGCTGCTACTACCAAAGCCCTCTTTTTAAATTATGGCGAAAAAGAAGCACTTTATGCGCTTGAAGCCATCAATAAATTACGAAAATCGGGCGTTGCAGTCGAGTTATATCCTGATGCTGTAAAAATTGGGAAACAGTTGCAATATGCCGACAAACGAATGATTCCGTTTGCGGTTATTGCGGGCGAAACCGAAATGAATTCAGGTCAGTTTGCGGTTAAAAACTTGAGTTCGGGTGAGCAAATAGTTATGGATTTTAAAGAACTCGAACATTTTTTTTTAGCCTAGCGTTTTCAAAAACGAATTAAAGGTTACTGTTCATCTAAAAATATATTTGAGCCACGAATTTCACGAAAGACACAAATTTTTTATACGAATCTGATTTCACTAATTTTCATTGCTAAGCAATGATTTCGTGTAATATTTTACAGTTTGAATTTGTGTACTTCGTGAAATTCGTGGCAAATAAATTACCTGCCTCCTACTTCACTTTAACAAATTAATAGCTTCCTGTAACCATAAATTTAGCTGTTGTTGTTTACATTTGTCCCGATGAAAAAAAAATGCAACATAACAAGTTTGTTTTTTGGTGTGGCGGTATTGTTTGCATTACTGCTGAAATCGGTTCACTCGTTTCATCATTTAGAAAATGAACTTACCTCTAAAAAATGTGTTCATTATCACGCCAAAAACACCCACGATTTCACCCACAGTCATCCTCATTTTGACCATTGTTTTGTTTGTGAATTTGCTTTTAGCAGTGCTTTAAAATCTGATTTGTTTGCTTACTGTTTCAAGAAAGTTGAAATTCCTTTTGCGTATTCTTATTTCTATTCAAAAGAGATTACCCAGTCTTTTAGAGGCAGTCTTTTTGCCTTGAGAGCACCTCCAAGTTTTATTGTTTAACGATTGCTAGCCGCTCCAAATTTCTTTGGATACAAATCTTTACTAACAATAAAACAAATTCTAATGAAGAAAAACGTTTTTGCATTACTACTTTTAGTATGCGTTCAAATTTCATTCGCGCAATTAAAAAACTCATTGTCGGGGAGCGTTATCGACAAAAAAACTAAAAAAGAAATCCCTTTTGCCATGATTGCTGTTCCAGATATTCATGCCACGACACAGTCGGACAGTGATGGAAAATTCGCCTTCAATACTATCCCTGCTGCGACTTATGAACTACAAGTTTCCTGCGTTGGCTATAAATCAAAATCTGTTTTAGTGACTTTAAACCAACAAAAAAATATTGTCATCGAACTCGATAATAGCAATGTTGAATTGTCTGAAGTTGTGGTTACGGGAACTTCAAAAGCAACTCAAATCAGAAAATCGCCGCTGCCGATTATTTCTATCAACAAAGAATATCTAACGACTACTGTGGCAACCAACGTGATTGATGCTATCGCTAAGATTCCGGGCGTAAACACGGTCACTACTGGGCCAAACGTTTCCAAACCCTACATCAGAGGGTTGGGGTTCAACCGAATTTTGACGCTTTTTGACGGTATTCGACAAGAAGGGCAACAATGGGGCGACGAGCACGGCATTGAAATTGACAAATACCTCATCGATAAAGTTGAAGTTATCAAAGGACCTGCAAGTTTGATGTATGGCTCTGATGCGCTGGCAGGCGTGGTGAATTTGATTCCGAATCAACCCACGAATTCTGATAAAATATCGGGCAATTTCACTTCTGAATTTCAAACCAACAACGGAATGTTTGGCGAATCGCTCTTTCTGTCGGGCAATAAAAACGACATGGAATGGGGCGCACGAATTTCTAAAAGAAACGCCACAAACTATCAAAACTCCGTGGACGGTCGGGTCTATCATACGGCTTATGACGAAGTTGCCGCCAATGCCCTTGTGGGCATTCATAAAAAATGGGGGTTCTCTGATTTGAATCTATCGCTTTTTGACAACAAACAAGAAATTCCGGATGGAAGTCGCGATTCTATTTCTAGAAAATTTACGCAACAAATTTATGAAGACGACCATTACAGACCGATTGTTAGCGATGGCGACCTCAGCACCTATCGGATTGGGGTTTTGCATCAACGGGTGCAGCATTACAGGGCTTTCTGGAAAAATATGTTCTTCTTTGACAACAGCAGATTGAGTGTCAATATTGGTTTTCAAAAAAGCAGACGCCGCGAATACAA
>CAIXNQ010000239.1 GCA_903920835.1 uncultured Bacteroidota bacterium
GGTCCAAAAGGCATCAAAGAACTTATTCTTTTTCAACTTAGATTATCTAATTCTTGGGCAACTTTTGGCTTGTTTTTCCATGAATTAGAATCTGAAGAAAGCGAGTTAATTTTTGAAGATGAAAAAGTTAAAGTATTAACAATTCCCTTAAAACATCGTGTTTATACAAATGGATTTCTATTTGAAGAAAAACTTCGAGAAAGGGTTTTGAATTTTGATGCAGTTCAAAAACATAAAATTGAAACTTGTTATTTTCAAAATATTAAAAACGGAAAAAACATAACCCTCGATAATGGAAATATAATTCAAAATAGCGAACTTACTTTTGACCCAAAACCATCGTTAAGTTATGCTTTTTGCTCTGATACCGTTTACAACGAATTTATTTGTGATATAATCAAAAATGTATCGGTGCTTTATCATGAAAGTACATTTTTAGAATCCGAAGCTCATTTGTGTGAACGAACAATGCACTCTACAGCAAAACAAGCAGCTTTAATTGCTGAAAAAGCTGCAGTTGAAAATCTGATTCTCGGACATTATTCAACCAGATACAGTTCGATTGATTTGTTTAAAGAAGAAGCTGAAACTATTTTTGAAAATGTTTTGCTAGCCGATGATGGCAAATCTTTTGAATTTTAAACCTGATTATAAACCAGCAACCGCTTTTATTTCTTCTATAATTCTATTTGCTAACAAATCGGCACTTTCTTGAGTATTTGATTCAGTGTAGATTCTGATAATTGGTTCTGTATTTGATTTGCGCAAGTGAACCCATTCTTTTTCAAAGTCAATTTTTACACCGTCAATTGTTGTGATTTCTTCGTTTTTATATTTTTCAGTCATCGCAACTAGAATTGCATCAACGTCAATTTCTGGAGTAAGTTCAATTTTATTTTTACTCATAAAATACTGTGGATAAGAAGCCCGAAGTTCGGCAACAGTGCAATCTAATCCAGCCAAATGGGTCAAAAATAAAGCAACTCCAACCAAACTATCACGCCCATAATGAAGTTCCGGATAAATGATTCCGCCATTGCCTTCACCGCCAATGATGGCGTTAGTTTTTTTCATGAGTTCAACTACGTTTACTTCACCAACGGCACTCGCTTGGTAGTTTCCACTATATTTGTTAGTGATATCCCTCAATGCTCTTGATGATGACATATTTGAAACGGAGTTTCCGGGAGTTTTGCTCAAAACATAATCAGCAACAGCAACCAAAGTATATTCTTCTCCAAACATTTCGCCATCGTTAGAAATAAAAGCCAATCGATCTACATCTGGGTCAACAACAATTCCTAAATCGGCTTTTTCTTTAAGAACTAATTCACAAATGTCTTTTAGATGTTCTTTTAAAGGTTCTGGATTGTGAGGAAAATGACCATTGGGCTGACAATATAACTTAACAACCTCAACCCCCATTTGTTCTAAAAGATTTGGAATAACAATTCCTCCAGTAGAATTAACAGCATCGACCACAACTTTAAATTTTCTTTTTGCCACAGCTGCTGCGTCAACCAACGGAAGTTCTAAAACTTCATCTATATGAATATCCATATATGAATCGTTTTTATTGATTTGACCTAACGAATCAACATATGCAAAATCAAAAGCTTCAGCTTCGGCAATCGCTAAAATTTTTGCACCGTCGGCTTCAGAAAGAAACTCACCTTTATTGTTCAGAAGTTTCAGAGCATTCCATTGTTTTGGATTATGAGATGCAGTTAATATAATTCCGCCATCAGCTTTTTCTAACGGAACTGCAACTTCTACAGTTGGGGTTGTAGATAAATCTAAATCAATTACATTTATGCCTAAACCAATTAATGTATTCATTACTAAATTTTGAATCATACTTCCGGATATTCTGGCATCTCGACCAATAACAACGGTTAAGATTTCATTTGAAGTATTGTTTTTTAGGAAAGTTCCATAAGCCGAAGCATATTTCACAGCATCAACGGGTGTTAAATTTTCTCCTACTTTTCCTCCAATTGTCCCTCTAATTCCTGAAATAGATTTAATTAAA
>CAIXNQ010000240.1 GCA_903920835.1 uncultured Bacteroidota bacterium
AACTTTGGCGATAAGGCAAAACCTAGAATTTTATATACCGCCAACTTTGGCGATAGGGCAAAACCTAGAATTTTATATACCGCCAACTTTGGCGATAAGGCAAAACCTAGAATTTTATATACCGCCAACTTTGGCGATAGGGCAAAACCTAGAATTTCATATACCGCCAACTTTGGCGATAGGGCAAAACCTAGAATTTTATATATCGCCAACTTTGGCGATAAGGCAAAACCTAAAATTTTATATATTCGCAAATCGTCGGATAAGGCAAAACCTAGAATTTTATATATCCGCAAATCGTCGGATAAGGCAAAACCTAGAATTTTATATATCCGCAAATCGTCGGATAAGGCAAAATAAAATTCTAATATTACCTCTAAAAAACTTGGAGCAGTTGAATAGGCTTTGAAAGGAATTATTAAAAACTTGTGATAACTAAATTTCTTTTGCTTTAGGTAAAACTATTTGCAGTGCCAAAGAAATTAAAATTGTGAGCACTGCCCCAATAAAATTAAGCCATAAATAACCCAAATGTTCTTTGCCAGCAGGATAGATATGAATGGTGTAATAATAAATCACAAAAATAGTGGATTGACTAATTACTGCTCCCCAAAAAATGGCATTGCCTTTGATGTAATGTAGATAGAACCCAACCAAAAACACGCCTAGAACAGTTCCGTAGAATATCGAACCCACAATATTGACCAGCTGGATTAAGTTTTCAAACATTGTTCCCAAGCAAGCGAATAGAATTGCAATAATTCCCCATAACAACGTGAAATATTGTGTGGCTTTTACATAATGTTTTGGTGATTTTTCTGTTTTTAAATTCCGTTTGTACAAGTCGATTGCCGTTGTAGATGCCAATGCCGTCAACCCAGATGCCGACGACGACATGGCTGCCGAAAGAATGACTGCAAGCAACAAACCAATCAAGCCCGAAGGCAAATAATGCAAGATAAAATAGATAAAAACATAGTCTTTATCATTCGTTTCTGACTTTGGATTTACTTTGGTGATGATATTTTTAGCTTCTTGATGCAGGTTTTTTTCTTGTTCAGATAATTGATTTATTTTTTCTCGCAACGTCAAATTTTCTGCTTGCTGGTTTAAACTGGAAACGTACAACAAATTTGTTTTTTGTTTTTCAACAGTCAATAGGTCTAGCTGTTTTTGAAGCAAATGATATTCTGAAGCGTATTTCGATTGCTCGACAGCCGTTTTATTTATCGGATTAAAATGCAACGGCACTGGATTGAATTGAAAAAATACAAACACCATCACGCCCGTTAGCAATATAAAAAACTGCATGGGCACTTTTAGAAAACCATTCATTATTAATCCCATCTGACTTTCTTTGTCAGACTTTCCAGACAGATAACGCCCCACCTGCGATTGGTCGGTGCCAAAATAAGAAAGCATCAAAAAGAATCCGCCCGTAATGCCACTCCAAAAAGTATATCTGTTTTGAGGATCGAATGAGAAATCTAAGATGTTCATCTTGCCGTGAGCACCTGCAACATGCAGTGCATTAGAAAAAGTCATCTTGTTGGGCAATAAATGCAGTATCAAAAAGAAAGTAATAAACATACCGCTCATGATGATGAACATCTGTTGCTTTTGGGTTACGTTCACTGCCTTCGTTCCTCCCGAAATGGTATAAATCATTACCGAAACACCAATAATTGTATTCAGCAAATTCAAATTCCAACCCAAAATGGAAGACAAAATAATGGCGGGAGCATAAATCGTGATGCCTGTTCCTAAACCCCGCTGTATCAAAAACAAAATAGAAGTGAGCGATCTTGTTTTTAAGTCAAAACGTTGCTCCAAATATTCATAGGCAGTATAAACTTTCAACTTATTATAAATAGGAATAAAAGTCATCGAAATGACAACCATAGCCAGAGGTAAGCCGAAGTAAAACTGCACAAAGCCCATGCCGTCGTGATAGGCTTGACCTGGTGTTGAAAGAAAAGTAATGGCACTGGCTTGGGTCGCCATGACTGACAAACCGACCGTCCACCATGGGGTTTCACGATTGGCTAAGATATAATCTTCGACATTTGCGCTGCCTTTGGTTTTATAGACGCCATAGCAAACAATGAACAGTAAAGTAACCGTTAAAACAATCCAATCCAGTTGCTGCATACTAAAGAAACAATTGCATTAATATAAAAAACAAGAGTATGTAAAGCACATTAGCAACGAGCACCCAAGTGTAGTTGTTTTTCCAGAGGTTTTTTTTTGGTGTCATGGGTTATTCCTTCAACGCTAGAATATTCGCCAATAATCTGAAAGCTCCAGGAACGCCTTCGGGCAGTTCTCTAAAGAAACTTAAACCCGTGTAGATGTAAAATCCTTTGCCGTATTTCGCAATGAGAAGTGCTCCGTTTTTTGGGGTTTCGCCTTTGTCATTGGCGGAGATAATGGGCGTAAAAGCGGCGTCCCATTCGTTTGGATAATAAAGCCCTTGTTCTTGTTTCCAGCCTGTAAAATCTTCGGCAGTGATTGTGTTCGGATAATTTAAGACCGCATGGTTGGGTGCTAAGAAACGAACGGCTGCATTTTCTTCGGTGACACGATCTCTAGAAATCTTTAATGAAAACGGCGCAATGTCTTTGGTTACTAATTCGTCAGTGGTGTTGTATTGCACGACCATTGTTTTGCCGTTTTTAACCTCATCTAGCAAAATAGCCTGCTTAAAAGTCAAAGCATTCACAACATTATAAGCTCTGATGCCCGTCATTATGACTTGAAAGGGTTTTAGTTTGTCGCTGCTAATGTCTTCCGGCTTTATGATAGAAACCGAGTAGCCCATTTGGGTTAAACTCTTCGGAACTTCGTCGCCTGCGCCCATAATGTAAGCAATGGCAACAGGTTTTGTTTTAATATCCAATCGAATGCCTTTGGCTTCTGAGGGTTTGAGCAGCATTTGTTTGTAAATATGCGGATAATTGATGTCGATTTTTTCTAAATTATAAGTAACGCCATCAACAATAATGTTGCTTTTGATGCTGATTTCGCTTGCGGTTTTAGAAGGCGTTATCGTGAAATCAACTTTTACTTCTTCTCCTTTTTTATTCAAATGAAACGGAATAGATGCAGGCATTACACTCCAACCTTCTGGCACCGTGAGTTGGGCGGTGCCGTCTAAAGAATCTTTCCCAGCGGTGATTTTTAAGGTAACCATTTTGCTTTTGTCAGAATTGAAAATATAAACTTTCTCGGTCAATGCAGCCGTAACGACAGGCACAATATCGAGCGGTTGATAGACTTCGCCTTTGACCTCATCGTTGTATTTGTAAACAATATTGCGCTCAAAAGGAATGGTTACGCCATTAATTTCGATGAGAAAGGTTACTTTGGCTTGACGGATAACATCTGGTTTACCGATGTTTTGTTGTTGGTCCACACGATACATTCCGACAGTTCCTTTTTCGTTTAAGTAATAGGGCTGCGTGAAGTTAAAATCATCTGGAATGTTCAATTCAACCGAAATGTTTTTCGGAATATTACAGGCTAATTCTTCCGATTTGATAGCTCCTTTGTAGATAGAAAAAACCTCCGTTCCTTTCCAAGTCATTTTTATTGGACTTCTATTGATGACCTCAAGATTGATTTTAAACAGCGTGTTTTTGGTTATCTCATTGGTGTTTGTTGTTGCGTCCATATACAAACCGGCGCAACCCGCAATGATTTTCTTGATTTCTTCCGACTTAATTGTTTTCCAATGTTGGTCTTCCAATTGCTGAATTAAAGTATAGGCTTTAACCAACTCTGGAATGCTGGCAGCTGGGTTTTTGAAATCAAAGTTTTTTTCGACAGCGTTTAGTATTTCAAAAATAGGTTTGCCGTTTTTTACTCGGTTCCAAGTGGTGTCGATGCCTTCAAATAAATTGGTCTTATCAGCAATGGTTTCGCCTTTCAGGAACTCTAAATATTCGTCTTCCTCTCCCCTAGTCCCTGTCGAACCAAAGCCTTGCGACTGGTGCCGACTGCGACTCAAAGCAGCAATTTCTTGATTGGATTTTCCTACGGAGCTGTAATAAGTTCCAATTTTTAGGTTTAAAAGTTTGCTTTTGTCGGCGGCTTCAAACTTTTCTTTGCTGCCATAAAACCACCACGAGGTATTAAAAAACAATCGTTTGGGTTGCCAAGTTTTGACATATTCTAACTGATTTGGGAATATCTTCGGATCGTTTGCTTGGTCAAATGCTTCAACACTTAACATCGCTGACGAAGTGTGGTGTCCGTGAGTAGTGCCAGGCGAACGGTGGTCAAAACGGTTAATCACCACATCGGGTTGAAACTTACGAATGGTCCATATCACATCGCTAAGGACTTGTTCTTTGTTCCAAATTTGAAGCGTTTCGTCTGGATTTTTAGAAAAACCAAAGTCGTTGGCTCTCGAAAAAAACTGTTCGCCGCCGTCTATTTTTCGCGCTTCTATTAATTCTTGAGTTCTGATTGCGCCAAGCCCTTCACGCAGTTCTGGACCAATTAAGTTTTGACCACCATCGCCACGAGTTAGCGACAAATAGCCAGTTCGGGCATTTTTATCGTTAGAAAGATAAGCAATCAAGCGGGTGTTTTCGTCGTCGGGATGTGCTGCAATGTATAAAACCGAACCTAAGAAATTCAATTTTTGAATCTGGTGGTACAGTTCTACTGCATTGGGTTTTACGGGTTGTTGTGCGAAAAGCGAAGTGACACTTGCTATAAAAAGGCATGAAAAGAAACGTTTCATCGAAATTGTTTTTGAAAAGGCTCAAAGATAGTGTTATTTCTAAATTGTATAGATTTCAAGATCATTTATCAAGGAATAATATATTATAGCCCGAGATTAAAAAAATTAAAAGAATTTCTGAATTCTTTGGGAATCTGAGGAATCTTTGGCTTTGAAAAAAAGATTTTATTAAAAAACTTACAACTAAAGCAATTACAAAATAATTTGCGAATTTGCGGTAACAAAGCAAAGTATTGACCACAAATTCGCAAATTTCATAGCTCCTATTATTTCAAAATTTACACTAGTTACATTTAACTAATCTACAACTAATTAATAGGATTGTAAATTAATAATCTTTGAAATATTTCTCTTTAAAAACAAATTTGTTGGTTGGAATAGAATCAATAATATAAAATTCACCCCATCATTAAACATTGAAAAGTAAAATATTCGCCTATGTTTTCTTGGGCAATTGGCAGAAATGAATACCAAAGCAAAAAATCCAAGAGGTAATCGGTTTGGTTTGGAGCCGTGTTAATTTTTACAATCACTTTTCCGAAATTAGTGCCTAAACCATAGCTTACAAGTTCTTTAGTTCCGTCAAAAATTACAAATTCAGCCAAAGGATTATTTCTAATTTTTAATTGATAGACTTTACCGTTATATTCAAGATTTGTAGTAGCACTAAACCATTTTTCAAACGACGATTTGATAATTATTTGTCCGTTTTGATCTGTAATTTGATAATTGCTTCTCCAGAAACCACTGTAAGTAAGTGCGTAAGTTTGGTCTCCAATTCTAAAGATTGCTTTTTCTTTAGCACCTTTATAAATCTTTTCTAATGTGCCGATTTCTTTGCCATCAACCATAAACGAATATAATCCTAGCTTGATGGTTTTCCAATTTTTATCTTGATTCATGACTAAAACTATTTGAATTTGCAGATTGGTCAGCAGGAATTAAAATTTGTTACAATCGAGGGATTAGGTAGTAGGGATTAGGTCTTAGGTGGTAGGTAATGTTTGTTATATTACAAATCTATATTCAACATAACTTTATCTTCAACAAAAACACAAAAAGACTATAAATAAATCAACAGTTTCTTGTGAACTCAAAATATTTTTTAATATTTCAGCAAAATATATGATTATTTGAAATGTTTTTTTTATATATTAGCTGACTGAATATCAATTGATATTTTTAATTGTCTGTTTTTGGTTATTGTATGTGAATAGAATTCCGAAAACTAACGAAAAAAGACAATTTCATATTATAATAATTGAAAACCATATTGAATAAACCTAAATAAACAAAACAATATGTCCAAAAAACTCCCCATTTTTACGCTAGGTGTAGAAGAAGAATATCAAATTATTGACCCTCAAACTAGAGATTTGCGTTCGCATTTGTCTAAAATTGTAGATGGAGCCAAAATTATTCTTAACGAACAAGTAAAAGCGGAAATGCACCAATCGGTCGTAGAAGTCGGCACTAACATTTGTCAATCTGTAGCCGATGCCAGCAAAGAAATTCGTTTTTTGAGAAGTAAAATTATAGAACTCGCCGGAAATCAAGGTTTGGTAGTGGGTGGCGCAGGCACGCATCCGTTCTCTCGTTGGCAAGACCAACCTATTACTGACGATCCTCGCTATCACAACATTGTTAACGAACTTCAAGATGCCGCTCGGTCTAATTTAATTTTCGGGATGCACTGCCACGTAGGCATCCAAAACCGCGAACAAGGTTTGCAATTAATGAATCAAGCTTGCTATTTCTTGCCGCATATTTTTGCGCTTTCGTCAAATTCTCCTTTTTGGGAAGGTCGAAACACAGGCTATAAATCGTTTAGAACAAAAGTTTTTGATAAATTTCCGAGAACAGGACTTCCCGAATATTTTGATTCGGTAGCAGCCTATGATAATTATTTAGAAACCCTTGTCAAAACAAAGTGTATCGATAACCCAAAGAAAATTTGGTGGGATTTACGACTACATCCGTTCTATGACACCATCGAATTCCGCATCTGCGACATGAGCCTCACTGTTGATGAAGCCATGTGTATTGTAGCCATCATTCAAGCTATTGTTGCCAAACTCTATAAACTCAACACCAGCAACACTAGCTTTAATATGTATCGAATTGCACTGATCAAAGAAAATAAATTTAGAGCTGCTCGCTACGGAATTGAAGGCAACATGATTGATTTTGGACTACAAAAAGAAGTCGCTACCAAAGAACTAATTATAGAATTGCTCGACTTTGTTGACGATGTAGTCGATGAATTGGGCAGCCGAGAACAAATTAATTACGTTCACCACATCATGCAACATGGCACGGGTGCCGACAAACAATTAGCTATTTTTGAACAAACCAAAGACCTTTCAAAAGTAGTCGATTTTATAACAAGCGAATTTACAAAAGGATTGTAATAAACGATTTAAAAGTAGAAGCTTTGCCGGGTAATAAATTAAGATACATTTGCAAAACCAAATACTCAAAGAAATGAACACACAAATCAGAATTGCAATTTTAGACATGTATAACAGCGAACCCAATCAAGGAATGCGCTGTATCATTGACATCATCAACCGATTTAATCAAATTGTAACCTTCAAAGTATTTGATGTTCGAGGCAAATCGGAATTTCCAGAAATTAATAAATTTGACATTTATATTTCTACCGGAGGGCCAGGAAATCCGTTGATTGGCGATGGCAATTGGGATTTAAAATACTATCAATTTATTGACCAACTAACACTTTGGAACAAAGAAAATAAATCAAAAAAACACGTTCTATTCATTTGTCATTCGTTTCAAATGGCTTGCAAACATTTTGGGCTTGCTGAAATTACCAAAAGAAAAGATACTTCTTTCGGCGTAATGACGGTTCATAAAACTAAAGACGGATTGTCAGATCCATTATTTGAAGGACTTGCCGACCCGTTCTATGCTGTTGATTCTCGAGATTATCAGGTAGTGCAACCCAAATTGAGCATGTTTTCCAAAAAAGGAGCGAGCATTATTTCTTTAGAGAAAATCAGAGATCATGTGCAGTATGAAAGAGCCATTATGGCAGTGCGTTTTTCAGCGTATTTTGTAGGCACACAGTTTCATCCAGAAGCCGACCCTATTAGTTTTGTAGCCAATTTGCGCAATGCCGAAGCCAGAGAAAAAATCAAAAAAATGAAAGGAAAACGCAAGTTCAGAAACATGCTCGAAGACTTGCTTGATGAAGATAAAATCTACAAAACCAATGAAACTATCATTCCAAACTTCTTGAGAATAGCTATAAACGACCTTATCAAGTCAGAAAAAACACTTTCAAACTGATATTAACAAAAGTTCGATTAAATGATTTCAAAATACCGCCAACAGTTTAATGAGTTGTTTTCAAACGAAAAATATAATAATCTAATCGAAGACATTACTTCCGATTTTGATTACAAACCAACGTTTAGAATTGCCGAAACACCTTTTTTTATTTCAAATGAACTAAAAAACCAACTTATTGAAGGTTGCAATGATGTAATTGATTTAATCAAAAAAGAAAACTTTAAGCAGTTAACCGAAAAATCATTAGAACTGAACGGGAAAGTGCCAAATGAAGATGAACACACCACTTTTTTAGCCATCGACTTCGGGATTTGTGAAGAAGACGGCAAAATAATTCCAAAATTAATCGAGGTTCAAGGGTTTCCATCTTTATATAATTTTCAATACGAACTGTATGGCAAATTCAAAAAACAATATCCTTTTTTAGAAAACCTAACTCCATATATTGTTGGACTTTCAGACGAGGAATATTCAAAAATAATAGAGGAAACAATTTGTAATCATTTGCCCAAAGAAAACGTAATTCTGCTAGAGATTGAGCCAGAAAAACAAAATACTAAAATCGATTTTTATTACTGCAAACGCAACATCGGAATTCCAATTGTTTGTGTGACCGACATAGAAAAAATTGGCAATAAATTATTTTACAAAAACGAATCAGGTCAGCAAATATTAATCAAACGAATCTATAACAGAGTAATTTTTGATGAGCTTGAACTTCGCAAAGATTTAAAACTCAATTTCAGTTTTAGCGACAATTTAGAAGTAGAATGGGCGGGGCATCCGAACTGGTTTTTCAGAATCAGTAAATTTATTCTTCCTTATTTAAAAGGCCCTTACTTTATTGAAACAAAACTGCTAAGCGAGCTAGATGAAATTCCAAACGATTTAGAAAACTACGTTCTAAAACCAATATTTTCGTTCTCAGGAAGTGGCGTAATCTTTCATGTAAAACGAGAAGATGTCGAAGCCATATCCGAAAAAGAACTTTATATTCTTCAAAAGAAAGTCAATTATATTCCGATTGTTCAATCGCCCGACGGAAAAGTAAAAGCCGAAGTTCGAGTGCTCTGCGCTTGGAGCAAAAAAGCTTCCTACCCTACACTTCTTTGCGCACTAGTTCGACTTAGTCGTGGTGAAATGATTGGCGTTAAATTCAATATGGACAAAGATTGGGTAGGCGGAACACTTGGTTTATTTGAAAAAAGTTTATAGTTTTTTTAAACCATTCCGAAATATGTTTTATATTCATAAGCACAATAAACATGTGTTTTTTTGATTTGATTATATTTGAAGCGATAATAAATAAATCGATTTGCTATATTTGTCAATTAAATAATAAAAAATACCATGAAGGAAGCAATCAAAAGAAACGGCATTATGTTTGGAATCATTTTAGGAATGTTTTCAATCTTGATTAGAACCATAATTTATATAGTTAATTTAGAGTTGATCACCAGCTTTATGTTGGGAATTTCAATAATGGTTGCAAATTTGATTATATTTACTATTCTTTTACTAAGAACTAAAAAAGAAATGAATGGCAATATCACTTTCAAAGAAGCTTTCACTACTTTTATAATCGCTGCTTTTATCGGAACAACTTTAGCAGTTTCGTTTGATATTTTGCTTTTTAATGTTATTGATCCTGCGGCAAAAGAAACCATTAAAGAACTTAGCATCAAATCTACGGTGAGTATGTTGCAAAAATTTGACACACCACAAGCTAAAATAAATGAAACGATTAAAAGCATGACAGAAAGTGATACGTTTTCAGTTGGAAAACAATTGTTAGGTTTGTTTGTGAGTTATATTATTAGTTCAATTATTGGATTAATTTTTGCAGCTTTTTTCAAAACAAAAACGGTCAATTACTAAATGAATTTATCCATAATAATACCTCTTCTTAATGAAGAAGAATCTTTGCGTGAGCTCCATTCATGGATTCTTGCTGTAATGACAAAAAATAATTATTCTTATGAAGTGGTTTTTATTGACGACGGAAGCACCGACAATTCATGGAATGTAATTGTTGAATTGTCAAAAGAAAATCCAAATGTTCGAGCGATTCGTTTTCTAAAAAACTACGGGAAATCTCAAGCGCTTCATGCCGGATTTGAAAAAGCAGAAGGCGATGTAATCATTACTATGGACGCCGATTTGCAAGACAATCCAGAAGAAATTCCAGAATTATATAACTTGATTACAAATTCAGGATTCGATTTGATTTCTGGTTGGAAAAAGAAAAGATATGATTCAGTTTTTGCAAAAAACATTCCATCAAAACTATTCAATTGGGCAGCTCGAAGAACTTCTGGAGTTCAACTAAATGATTTTAATTGTGGTTTAAAAGCCTACAAAAAAATCGTAGTAAAAAACATCGAAGTTTCGGGCGAAATGCACCGTTATATTCCTGTTTTGGCTAAAAATGCTGGATTTGTAAAAATTGGAGAGAAAGTAGTGAAGCATCAAGCTCGAAAATACGGCGAAACTAAATTCGGAATGGATCGCTTTATCAACGGATTTCTTGATTTAATAACGATTTGGTTTCTATCACGCTTCGGAAAAAGACCAATGCACCTTTTTGGAGCTCTAGGTTCGATCATGTTTATAATTGGTTTTGTTGCTGCCGGATTTATCGGATTTATGAAATTATATAAGCTCTATCATAATTTGCCTTATGATTTAGTAACAAATAATCCTTGGTTTTATATTTCTTTAACGACCATGATGATAGGAACACAGTTTTTCTTGGCTGGTTTTCTTGGCGAAATAATTTTAAGAACAAAAAACAACGATGACCGTTATAAAATGAGCGAAAAAATTTAGAATAAAAAAATAATATTAATTATAATTTCAACAAAATGGCTATTTCACAAAACATTTTAGATAAAGTAAACGAATGGTTAACCCCAACATTCGACAAAGATACACAGGATACCATTAATAAAATGATTAGTTCAGCTCCAATTGAACTAGAAGAAAGTTTCTATAAAAATCTGGAGTTCGGAACTGGTGGAATGCGAGGAATTATGGGCATTGGAACTAATCGTATCAACAAATACACGTTAGGGAAAAACACTCAAGGGCTTTCTGATTATATGCACCAAGTTTTTCCTGATAAAAAGCTCAAAGTTGTTATCGCTTTTGATTGTCGTCATAATAGTAAATCTTTGGCTAAAGTAGTTGCCGATGTTTTTTCTGCCAACGGAATTCATGTTTATTTATTCTCTGATTTGCGACCTACACCAGAGTTGAGTTTTGCTTTAAAGCATTTAGGTTGTCAGGCGGGAATTGTCTTGACCGCTTCTCACAATCCTCCAGAATATAATGGCTATAAAGTTTATTGGGAAGACGGAGGACAATTGGTTCCGCCACAAGACGCAGCAATCATTAAAGTGATTGAAGATTTAAACTACAATCAAATTAAATTTGAAGCCAACGAAAATTTAATTGAATATATCGACAAAGAAGTTGATGATGCTTTTGTGGCTTCTTCAATAAAACATGCAAGTTTTAACACACCTCAAGCAGCAAAAGACAATTTGAATATTGTTTTCACTTCTTTGCACGGAACTTCCATCATGTCTGTGCCAGAAACACTCGAAAAAGCAGGATATACTAATGTAAATATTGTTCCGGAACAAGCCAAACCTGATGGCGATTTCCCTACAGTAAAGTCACCCAATCCAGAAGAGCCTGAAGCATTAACAATGGCTTTGGCACTTGCAGATAAATTAAGCGCCGATATTGTTGTGGGCACAGATCCAGATTGCGACCGACTTGGAGTAGCTGTTAGAAACAACGAAGGAAAAATGATTTTGTTGAATGGCAATCAAACCATGGTTTTAATGACTGCTTTCTTA
The DNA here is from genome assembly GCA_903920835.1 of uncultured Bacteroidota bacterium. Classification (GTDB taxonomy): domain Bacteria; phylum Bacteroidota; class Bacteroidia; order Flavobacteriales; family Flavobacteriaceae; genus Flavobacterium. The sequence continues at coordinate 11,932 of CAIXNQ010000240.1, forward strand.
CTCGAAAAATGGAAGAGTGCAGGCAAAATTAACGGCAAACAATTTATTGGGTCAACCATTGTTTCTACACCAATGTTACATGAACTTGCGACTGGTTATGGCGTAGAATGTAAAGTAGGTTTGACAGGTTTCAAATGGATTGCCAAAATGATTAATGATTTTCCAAATCTAGAGTTTATTGGTGGTGGCGAAGAAAGTTTTGGTTATATGGTTGGAGACGCAGTTCGCGATAAAGATGCCGTTGCTGCAACTTTATTAATGTGCGAATTTGCTGCTACCGCAAAAGCTGCTGGAAGTTCAGTCTATAAAGAACTTCTTAAATTGTATGTTGATTTTGGATTCTTTAAAGAATATCTTGTTTCATTAACCAAAAAAGGAATCGAAGGCTTGGCAGAAATCAATCAAATGATGGTTGAAATGCGTGAAAATCCAGTAAAAGAAATTGATGGTCAACGAGTAGTTATGGTTGAAGATTACAAAACAAGCATTGCCAAAAACTTGCTAAATGGCGAAGAAGAAACCATGCCAATTCCAAAATCAGACGTGTTGATTTATTATACCGAAGATGGTGCTAAAATTGCAGCCAGACCCAGCGGAACAGAACCAAAAATTAAGTTTTATGTTAGCGTAAATGCACCGCTTGATTCTGTAGAAAATGCACCAAAAGTTGAAGCACATTTAGATGATAAAATCAAAAAGATCCTTCAAGGTCTAAACATTATTTAATGAATAATTTCCGCAAAATATTTCCTTTTATATTGCCCTACAAGCGATATGCCTATTTGAATATCTTTTTTAATGTACTTTATGCTTTGTTCAGCACGCTTTCATTCATGGCGTTAATTCCGATGATGCAAGTGTTGTTTGATCAAACCAAACGAAATACAATTGCGCCAAATTGGACGGGAATTGCACACGCTAAATCCTTTTTAGAAGATTATTTGAGCTATTTTATTACACATTCAACGGATAAATTTGGTGTAGGATATACACTTTCGGTGATGGTGACTGTAATAATTTCAATTTTTCTTTTAAAAAATCTATGCGATTATTTAGCCATGTTTTTCATCACTTTTCTTCGGAACGGAATGTTGAGAGATATGCGCAATGCGATGTATAAAAAAACCATCGAATTGCCATTAGCTTTTTTTTCAGAAAAAAGAAAAGGCGACACTATTTCTCGGATTGCTGCCGACGTGAATGAAGTTCAAGGATCGATGCTTTCTATACTTGAATTGATTGTCAAAGAGCCATTGACTATTGTTTTTACAATAATTATGATGTTTACTATCAGCACCAAATTGACCATTTTTGTGTTTATATTCATACCGTTATCGGGCTATATTATTTCCTTAATAGGAAAAAGATTAAAAAAACAATCTACTCGTGCCCAAGAAGAACAAGGGGTTTTTCTATCGACAATAGAAGAAACACTGGGCGGATTGAAAGTCGTTAAAGGATATAATGCCGAAGGTTATTTTAACAGAATATTTCAAGAATCGACCCATCGTTATTTTGAATTATCAAATTTAATTTCCAACCGTCAAAACCTAGCTTCGCCCGTTAGTGAATTCATGGGTATAATGGTAATCGCCATCTTGCTTTGGTATGGCGGTCACATGGTTTTGATTGAAAAAAGCCTCAATGGCGCATCATTTATTGCCTATATGGGTTTGGCTTATAATATACTTACACCTGCCAAATCTATTTCAAAAGCGTCTTACAGCATCAAAAGAGGAAATGCAGCAGCGGAACGAGTTTTAGAAATTCTTGAACAACACAACCCAATTGTCAGCAGTGAAAATGCAATACAAAAACCAACTTTTGACCAAAAAATCAGCCTAAACAATATTCATTTTCAATACGAAGAAGATTCTGTTTTAAAAGATTTTTCGCTTACGGTCAATAAAGGTCAAACTGTAGCTCTAGTTGGTCAATCGGGGAGTGGTAAAAGTACGATTGCCAATTTGCTTACCCGTTTTTATGATGTCAACCAAGGCGAAATTGCCATTGACGGTGTTAATATTAAAGACATCGACCTTCATTCTTTGCGCGGATTAATGGGGCTAGTTACCCAAGACAGTATCTTATTTAACGACACCATTAAAGCAAATATTTCATTAGGAAAACTAGATGCTACCGACGATGAAATTATTGAAGCACTAAAAATTGCAAATGCTTATGAGTTTGTAAAAGACTTGCCGAAGGGAATCTACACCAATATTGGCGACAGCGGAAACAAACTTTCGGGCGGACAAAAACAGCGATTGTCAATCGCTAGAGCGGTGTTAAAAAATCCACCAATCATGATTTTAGACGAAGCTACTTCTGCATTAGATACCGAAAGCGAGAAATTTGTTCAGGTGGCACTCGAAAATATGATGCAAAACAGAACCTCAATTGTTATTGCACACAGATTGTCAACAATCCAAAAAGCCGATTTGATTGTAGTAATGCAAAAAGGAATTATTGTAGAACAAGGCAAACACGACGAACTTATTGCGCTTGATGGCACTTATAACAAGTTAGTAACCATGCAGTCTTTTGAGTAAGGTGGTAATTTTAGAATCTCAGTTCGATAGTTAATATTTAACCAAATACTTGCCGAAAAACTAGCCATGAGTTTTAGCAAGTGTTATGGGATGTAATATTATTTATAAAAACGTCAATCCAATTCTTTTATTTAGTCCAAGTTCAAAAATTCGGATTAATGTAGAAAGCTGAATATTTCCTTTTCCGTTTTCAATTTTAGAAATATAGCTTTTTTTTGTTCCAGTTTTCTCTGCCAATTGTTCTTGAGTTATTTTGGCTTCTTTGCGAGCATCTTTTAGCATTTCACTAATGATAAACATTTGTGATTTTTCTTCATAGCTATTTCTGCTTTCTGTTCCAAGTTTTCCATGTTCAACTTCTATAAGTTGATCAAAGTTTTTTATGTTTTTATAATCTTTCATATCAAATGTTTTTTTGTTGAAAATATTCATTCATTAAAATCAGCGCTTTTTCTAATTCATTTTTTGGTGTATTTTGAGTTTTCTTTTGAAAACTGTTAAGTAAGACAACCAATCTTCCTTTGTCAAAACAGCAAAATATTCGATAAATATTTGACTGATATTCTATTCGTATTTCATAAAGTCCTTTTGTTCCGGTTAAATGTTTAAGAAATTTTTCTGGAACTTTTTCAACCTGTTTTATTAATTCAAGAACATATTTTATTTTCTCTTTTACCTTTTCATCTTGTAGTTGGTAAAATTCAATAAAGTGATTCTCGTAAAATATAATTTCTCTACTCATTTGGCAAAGTTATCTCAAAAGTTAACAACAGGCAAATATATTTTTTGATTTTTTTCAATCGTTTCGCAAGGAATTATAGCCCAAACCGTTTCCTTGCTAGACCTCGTGGCGGCTTATAGAAATCTTTTTTTTCATAACCGCCCAAGCGAAGTTATGAAAAGTAAACCAACAATTTAACGAAAAACTAGCCATAAGTTTTAGCATTTGTTATATGCTGTACTTACCAATCAGGGTTAAATTTCAGATATGATTTTGGAATTTCCATAGCTTTATATGTTGATATATAACCATCATTTTCTAATTCAAAAATATCATTTGAAATTCTATTAAATTTTTCTTTTATAAAACATTGACCACATTGTGGATTTTTAAAATAAACTTGAATTATAAGTTTTCCTTTTTTATAATTATACAAGTAGCTTTTAGCTTTTTTTGGATCAAAAGAATTTTCGTTTTCAAAATCTACATTACTAAATTCAGCAACTCTACCGTTTTTGTAAAACTTTAAATAATTTGCTTTGTAATCTAGGATATTTACTGGTTTTCTTAAATTGTCTGTTATAGAAATTTCGTAGTATATTTTCGACGTATCTATTATTTCATAAACAGTTTCATCAGTATTTGGTTTTATTCTTTCTACGGGTTACCTCCTGAACTCCGGTTCCTTAATATCTTCGGGCCTTTTCAGTTCATTACCAGCACGATAACCCAGTTCCCCTTCAACTGGACTCTCGACTTGGAAATGTTAACAGAAATTCCGGGCTATGGGGG
>CAIXNQ010000241.1 GCA_903920835.1 uncultured Bacteroidota bacterium
AGTATCAAACTTTCGGGACAAAAGGTTTGGGTATGGGTAATTCTATGCTTTTCTCCCATTTTTACTAAATTATTGTTATTTAAAAATGAACAAAAAAAACGTTCTAATTGGCGCAGCTTTTGCGTTAATGACTGCTTGCGTATGGTCGCAAGAACAAGAAACTGCAAAACAATTGCAGGAAGTAGTGGTGTCGGATTCTAAATTTCCGTTAGTAAAAGAAAAATCCGGAAAAGTCATCACAAAAATTACCGCCGAAGACCTGAAAAACTATCCAGGTCAAAACCTTTCTAACATTTTAAGCATCGCTGCTGGTATAGAAATTAACGGCAATCAAAGCGTTGAGGGTAAGAATTTGGGTTATTACATTCGAGGCGGAAAAAGCAATCAAGTGCTTATTTTGATTGACGGAGTTCCTGCCACCGATGCTTCGGCAATTAGCTTTGAATTTGACTTACGATTTTTGTCTTTAGAACAAATTGAAAGTATCGAAATCATGAAAGGTGCTGCTAGTACGCTCTATGGCTCTGGTGCAGCGACTGGCGTAATCAATATTGTATTGAAAAAAGCAACTGAAAAACCTATCGAAGCCAAAGCTTTCATGAATTTAGGAACCAACAATACTTCGTTTACTAAAAAAACAAGTGCACAAGAGTCAAATCAAGGGTTTTTGGTAAACGGTACGGTCAAAAAAGCGAGTTATTTGGCGTCTATCAACAGCACAGAAACCTCTGGAATGTCTCAAATTGCCTCTACCGACGGGTCTGAAGGAGAAACCGACCATTTTTCGAGATTGAATTATGCCAGCAAATTAGCTTTCAAGGCATCCGAGCAACTGAGTTTGAGTTTTTATGGCAATTTTGACAAAATCAACAATGCTTATGATGACGAATTTGACCACACCGGCACAAACGACAGTAGGTTCAATTATTACAAATCAGAACAATTTAGGTTTGGGTTTGCGCCCAAGTTTCGCTATAAAAAAGGGGCATTTGACATTAATTCGGTCTATTCAAAAACCACCCGAAACTACGAAGAATTAAATAACAACGCAATAGATTTAAGCAACTATGCTGCTAAAAGTATTGTTGTTGATGCTTTTAATAAATATACATTTTCATCGTCATTGTTTTTAGTAACGGGTATTCAATATCAATTTCATAATATGAGTTTGCAGTCGTCTTATTCACAGATTGAGAAAGAAGCGGCTAAATTTATCATGGCCGACCCTTATTCTAGCTTTGTTTTGAATTTGCCAAATGGCTTTAACATCAACGCAGGTGCTCGTTTTAATCACCACAGTCAATATGGCAATGAAGGGGTTTATCATTTGAATCCTTCTTATGACTTTAAAGAAATTCCGTTAAAAATAATTAGTTCTATCAGCACGGCTTTTATTACTCCAAGTCTTTATCAACTGTATTCAGAATACGGAAACACTTCGCTCACTCCAGAGAAAAACAGAACTATCGAAACTGGATTTGAACTACATTTTTTAAACAAAAAAGTTCGTTTGAACAGCGTTGGATTTTATAGAGATCAAACCAATTTTATTGGTTTTGGACCTGATTATAAATACATCAACATCGACGGGACAAATACTGCAAAAGGGATTGAAACCGAATGTTCGGTAGTGTTAAACAACCGAATTTCGTGGTCTGGAAACTACACTTTTACGGAGGTTGTTGAGGCTCTAGACCGATTGATTCCGAAGCATAAAGCAAACATGAACTTGAATGTTCAACTACATTCAAGGCTGTTTTGGAACACTAGTTATCAATATCTCAATGGTCGGAAAGATGCGTTTTATGATGAAAATACCGGTCAAAACAATTCCGTCCAATTGGGTTCTTATCAATTAATCAACACCAGCTTTCGATTTGAATGTCTCAGTGGTCGATTGTCGTTATTTGCTGCTGCGACCAATTTATTTAATGTTGAATTTGTTGAAAACATTGGCTACAACACCCGAGGTAGAAACTACAGAATAGGACTGGCTATAAACTTATAATCTATACTATTCTGCTATAAAAGCTAAGTAATTTTGAGTTATAAATGCTGAGTTTTTAGCTAAGAAGCTAAGAGTTTTTATACATGAAATACAAATTTGTCTAATTATGTACAATTTTTGTATCTATATAAATCACTTTTTGTATCCTTGTGTTAAAAATTTTAGAAAATTGAAATTAAATCATTTAGCATTAAACATATGGAATTAGAAAGAATGAAAGTTAATGAAAAATTATCTATATACGATGTTCTCTTGAATCAAAAAATAGTTTGAGAATTTAATAAATAAAATATGAAACTTTAAAAATTTTAAGTAGATTTTGTTTGGCATTAACACTAAAATAAAAATGATTTTTTTAGTTTTAATGGGAATTTTAAAAATAGAGTTTAGAGAATAAATTTTGAAGTCAAACCGAACGAATTTATAAAATCCCAAAGGATTTGAACATAAACCTGTTGCCGAAAAAAGAGTTGTTGTAATAGTTTTTTGGAACAAACACGAGATTAAATAATGGAAATACTAAAGTTTTAAAAAAAATTAAAATTAATTTCATTTGAAATTTAAAACATATTAAACGTCTCAAAACTAACAAAAAAGTCATTAGCCTTTTATTAACGCTAATAATCAATATTTATTAATAATGTAACAAAATAAAAGCTAGCAATAATAAGTAAAATAAATACATTACATTATTGCTAGTTTTAGTTAAAGTGTCAAAACACTATTTTCTGCACCAGCAAATTCACTCCATTTTTGAGAGTCTGCTTCTGGTTCATTTAGATATATTCCATCTACTAGGTATCTAAACTCATATATTTCATTAGTTGGTATATCAAATATCCCTTTAAAAGTTCCGTTTTTTAACTTGGTCAATTCGCCAGCAATTGGATTCCAATTATTGAAATCGCCAGCGACTGCTGCATTTTTTGAACCTTTAGCTATTACAGAAAAAGTTACCTTACAGAGGGGTTTGGTTTTGCTAAATTGTTTTTTAATTGCCATATGTGTTTAATATTTAGAATTATGAGGCAAATAAAAAGCCTTTATTTCAAACTTCAATAGCTTACCAATCGATTTATTGTTATTTTAACTTTCAAGCTAATTTTTGAATGAATATGTATGTTTTTCATGTTTATTTTTTTTAATTCAAAATAAGAGAACGTTTTCTTATTTAATTATTTGCATGAGTTTTTAGTAATTTTAATCAAACTTGTTCGGCTTTATAAATGTTTTTCTACATTATTTTTTAAAATGGCAAATCGTCTGGCTCCTCTTCTGTAAAACTTGGAGCTGGAGCAAATGCTTCGGCAGCTGGTGTTGAAGGTAATGCGTTATTTGTAGGAGCGGATGTGGCTGTTCTATCAATCTTCCAACCTTGAATGTCATTAAAATATTGAGTTTCTCCTTGCGGGTTTACCCATTCACGACCTCTTAAGTTAATTCCTACTTTAACTTCTTCGCCAATTTTTGTAGCTGCTCAACAAATCGCATTTGTCTTGAACAAACGTAATGCTAATAAATTGAGGATATTGCTCCTCTGTTGTTACTACTAAAACTCTTTTTTTAAAACTGGCACTAACTTGTTGTTCTGCACCAACTACTTTTACTTTTCCTAAAACTTCCATAATTATTTTTTGCTAAAAGTACTTTCCAGGCAGAAAGTACGTCGTTATTATTTAGATATTCTTTTGCTTTTAATTGAATTTTTTTGTCATCGTCTGAGCTTAAAACACCTTTGATGACAAAATTTCCTGATACAAATATATTAATTTCTTCTGTTGTTGGCAAACACTCTATATTTCCTAATTTGCCCAAGTCATTACCGTCAAATATTTTACTTTCTTTTATATACTCTGGAATAGCATCAACACCAATGCCGATATTGCTTAAAGGTTTTGGAACTTCAAAAAGCCCTTGATTAGAGCGTGAATACCAATTGTTACCCAATCTGGAAACTAAATCAATTTTATATTGATCTACAATTCCGTTTTCGTCCAGAATAGCTTCGTTTATATGAATTTTGACAACCTCACAAATTATTAAATTTCCTGCGCCTCCTTCAGTCCCGAGGGGGATTATATCGTTTACGATACATTCCATTTGAATAGGGCTTTCAGAAACTCGAAATGGTTTTACAATATCTGATGGCAAAGGTGTTAAGCCAGATTTGATAAATTCATTAATACCCTCTGGAAATTCAGTACTTGACAGCGACATTTGTTGAACAATATCATAATTAACCACATTAATCACTACTTCTCGGGTGTCGATACAGTTAGTTAATGTATGTTTAATTGAATTGTCTCTAACCCGACGCGATGGTGAAAAAACCAATATTGGTGGATTTGTACTAAAAACATTAAAAAAACTAAAAGGCGAAAGATTTGGATTGCCATTTTTGTCAACTGTGCTTGCAAAAGCGATGGGTCTTGGAGCAATTGCACTTTGTAAATAGCCAATTAATTTTCCGGGAGCAACTTCGTTTGGAGTAATGCTTATCATTTGAATTTGTTTATTGCAAAAATATAAAACAGCAGCTAATATATTGTTATCTTACCAAAGAAAAATGACCTTTATAAACAACTCCATCTGCCCTTGTGACAACAAACCAATAGTCCGAAGCAAACATCATATTGCCGTTATAGTTACCATCCCAACCTCTATCTTCTCCTTGAAAAGCCGCCATTTGTTTCCCGAATCGGTCATATATATATATTGTTAAATTAGGCTCATAATTGGCATTTTTAATTTGCCAAAAATTATTAATACTGTCACTATTTGGTGTAAAATACCTTGGATAATCTAAAATCCAAACCTGTCGTTTTTCTTCACCGCATCTGGTCTTATCTCTAACGTAAGCAGTATATAATCCGGGAAGTAAATCGTTAAAAAGATTGCTGTCTTGATAAGTACTGCCATCGATAGAATATTCAAAAGAACCAGTATTAGAAGTAAAAATCTTAATACTGTTGTCCTTGACAGACCAATCAACAATCTCTATTTGACTTATTTTTGGCGAATCATTAATAGTTACAGAAATATTTTTAGTGTATTGACAACTAAAATTTGCTGTATAATTATTTATTGCCGTGATATCAATTGATGTAGTTTCAATGTTTGAAAAACTATGATACGAAGTTGTTACTCCATCATTCCAACTATAAGTTGTTGTTGGCAAATTACCAAGCGATGCGTTTAATATTAAAGGACTTAAATAGTAACAAATTTCGTAAGAATTTTGTAAAGCAATTATGGGCGTTTTTCCATAAATTATTTTAAATGAAGTTGTTTTTCCGCAATTAGGCAATTGATTAAAAATAACTTTTGCGTAAACTGGGAATGGATTTGTAGGGGGATGAAAATTAGTTAAATTGGTAATAGGATTTAAGCCAGTATCTGCATCATTTTGAGAATAATGATAGGTTAATGTATAATCTGTTGTAGACTGTCCTCCCAAAATAGTGCTGCTTTGTTGGGTTAAATCAAAAACTTCATTATTAGAAATACTAGATTTACAAGATTTAATATCTTTAGGCGGAGTTATATTTACAATCGAAACCAAGTCAGCTACATTTTTTATTATAGTTTTAGTAAATCCACAAGCATCTTCTACTTGAAATGTATATTGTCCAGTATCTAAATTCACAAAATAGTTTGAAGTTCCATTGTCAAAAAAATGGATTAAACCGTCTTTTTTGATTATTTTATAATGCAATGGCGCAGTTCCGTTAGCTAAAACTAAAACATCAAAATTTGTAGTCGAGCAAGGAGCTGTTTTTGTTTCTGAAATTTCTAAAGCTTGGGTAAATGTATAGGTTCCATTTAAAATTTCAGTGCAGTTTTTTTCAATTGACGAAACCGAATTATTATTGAGATCACTTCCGTTATTAAAACTCAGAAAGTTTCTTACAATTCTAAAAGTGCCATTGAAAAGAATATTAAGGTTTGTAGCATTGTTATTCAAAGGATATGAATTACTTGAATTTGGTAAAGTTCCTGATTGATAAACATTATTAATCGTTATTGACAAATCTGGATTTCCCCATTCATTTGTGGAATTATTTAAAAGTCTTTGTAACCAAAAAGTCTCGTTGTTTGTAGACGCAGTTGAAACAAAATCTAATTTCAAATCAAATGAGCCACAATTATCGGTTTTTTTAACTTCATTTTTTGAGACAGAATAGCCGTCAATTATTACATCAATTGTATTTGTAAACTGACAAGTATCACTAGCTTTTATTTTGTAAATTCCTGACGGCAAATTATTCATATAAAAAACACCCGATTTTACATTTGGAATTCCGTTATATGGAAATGGGAAACCTGCAGGCGCACTAATAATGTCGATAGCAGTTAATGGACTGTTACCACTAAAAATCTTAAGTCCAGCTGTTCCTAAATCACAGCCATTTCTTACTTCTTTTAATAAACCTTTATCTGTATAGTCAGGTACAGTCACATCAATAGTAGGAAGAATATCATTACAATCGTCGGTAAGTTGTAAAGTATAAGTTCCTATTGGTAAATGTTTAACATGTAACACGCCAGAATTTATATAAACACTAACATCGTTTGGTTGAGGAACGTATCCTGTTGGGCCATTCATAATTATTGCTGTAACAATAATATAATTTGGAATGCTAATTATGACACCTCCTGTATAAGTTAAACAACCGTCACTATATGAACTACGTTTTTGAACAGGAGGGATGTCAACAATTTTTATTGTTCCTGAATTTGTTCTTCCACAAAAATCGGTTATAGAAACAGTATAATTTCCAATAGGGACAGGGTTGGCTATATCCCCATATTCACTAATTCCTTGCGTAAAAGGACCTGGGTAAACAGAATTAAACATCGTTGCGTCGAATCCAGATCCTGAGGGTGTGCTTGTAAAATTTAAAGTATAGGGTGGTGTAAAACTTGTTGTAGTTAATGTCATTGAATGTTTGTTGCAAGGTAAAGGATTGTCTGACCCAGAAATGGTAATTTTCTGATCTGAAACGAAAGAAAAATTAGTTGCTATTGAAGAGCAACCATCAGTAATAGCAACTTCAAACGGATAGTTTTGATTAATGAAAGATGGAAATGTAGTTGAAATATCTTGAGACATTGCTCCTCCAGTAGTTATAGTGTTTGCAGTTGTAATTATTGGTTGTCCGTTAGGTGGGTGAATGGTATATTGAATAGTTAATGGATAAACAATTTCTGTCCCTGCTGCAGGAGTTACAGTCTGTGTTCCAGTGGTAGAATTACAAGTTGAATTGCTATAGACTGGATTACTTAATGTTATTCCAGATGGATTAATAACAACTGTATAGGTAGTTATTGAGCCGTTTCCACAAGCATCAAAAACTCGTATTTTATAGATTCCTGCTGTAAGATTTTGAAACACGTTTGAAGTTTGCAAAGGAAAAGTTGATGGGCCAGCGATTATTTCATAAGAAACTGCTGTGCCGGCAGTTGTGGTAATAGTAATATCACTGTTGCTGGAACACGCTTTTTTTAAACTCACTACTTTGAGTGCTAAATTCTGAATTTTGTCAGCAATAATAACATCTTTTGAGTCAGTAGTTACAACACTACCTGCTGTTTCTTTTACAATAACTCGATAATTTCCAGAAGTTAAATTCAACAAAAATAAATCCGAAACTGTAGCCAGCGGCGTTGAGATATTTGGCAACTTATAAATAATAAACTGAATATTGCTGCCCGGTGTAGAGTTACTTATTGTAAAATTTAATGCACCATTTCCTCTACAAGTTTCATTTGTTGGAGTTACCGTTAGGTTAATACTAAAAACATAAGTAGACGATGCGAATAATAGTAAACAGATAAAAAAATTTATTACTTTCATATTTCACAAATTAGACACTGCTAATTTACAAAAAAAACAATACTAAATGCAATGTCCTGAAATTAAATTTACACTATAGTGTTGTTAATTTCTTTAAAAACACATTTATTACGCACAATCGTCATAATTGTTTTTTGATCACGCTAATAAATGGATTAAATGACGACTAATTTAGAGTGGTAATTATCTAAATTATTGATAATAATGATTCGCTAATTTTATAAATTCATTTCTTTCGAAATGTTTAAAAAAAATATTTAAGCCTGTCTATTTGTATTTAATTCAAAGAGGTGCAAGTATTATCTCATTTCAAATAAAAAAAGGCTAATTAAAATTAGCCTTTTTTTATTTGAATTTTAAGTATATATTATTTCAATTTCTTTTTGATTGCAACTTCTTGGAAAGCTTCAATAATATCGTATTGCTCGATTTCATTATATCCTTTTAACTGAATTCCGCAATCGTATCCTTTTGAAACTTCTTTTACATCGTCTTTAAATCGTTTTAAAGCGGTTAATTCACCAGTAAAAATTACGACACCTTCGCGAATTAGTCGCACCCTTGAGTTACGGAAAATTTTGCCATCAGTAATCATACATCCTGCAATAGAACCAACTTTAGAGATTTTGAAAATTTCTCTAATCTCGGCAGTACCTGTAATTTCTTCTTTCATCTCTGGAGATAACATTCCCTCCATTGCATCTTTCAGGTCGTCAATCGCATCATAGATGATTGAGTAATTTCTGATGTCGATTTCTTCTTTATCAGCAAGTTGTCTTGCGTTTCCAGCTGGTCGAACATTAAATCCGATAATAATTGCATCAGAAGCCGAAGCTAACATTACGTCGGTTTCTGTAATTGCTCCAACACCTTTGTGGATAATATTTATCTGAATTTCTTCGGTAGATAGTTTCGAGAATGAATCTGATAATGCTTCAACAGATCCGTCAACATCACCTTTAAGAATGATATTAAGTTCTTTAAATTGACCCAAAGCAATTCGACGTCCAATTTCGTCAAGTGTAATATGTCTTTGAGTTCTAACAGACTGTTCACGCATTAATTGAGAACGTTTAGATGCAATTTGTTTGGCTTCTTTTTCGTCTTCAAAAACATTGAATTTGTCACCAGCAGTTGCAGCTCCGTCCAATCCTAAGACTGAAACAGGTGTTGAAGGTCCAGCGACTTTAACGATATGACCTCGTTCGTCATGCATTGCTTTAATCTTTCCATGATGTTTCCCTGCAAGCATATAATCGCCCACTTTCAAAGTTCCATTCTGAACTAAAATAGTTGAAACATATCCTTTTCCTTTATCTAAAAATGCTTCTACAACAGTTCCAGAGGCAGCTTTGTTAGGGTTTGATTTTAAATCTAAAATTTCAGCTTCTAGCAATACTTTTTCAAGTAATTCTTTTACACCCGTTCCAACTTTAGCAGAAATATCATGTGATTGAATTTTTCCACCCCAGTCTTCTACAAGAAGGTTCATTCCTGCTAATCTTTCTTTTATTTTTTCAGGATTTGCATTTGGTTTATCAATTTTATTAATCGCAAAAATTATTGGAACACCTGCGGCTTGAGCATGCGATATTGCTTCTTTTGTTTGTGGCATAATGTCATCATCAGCAGCAACTACAATAATTGCAATATCTGTTACTTGTGCTCCACGAGCCCTCATCGCTGTAAAAGCTTCGTGACCTGGTGTATCTAGAAATGCTATTTTTTGACCGTTGTCAAGAGTTACTCCATAAGCCCCAATATGCTGTGTGATTCCTCCAGATTCTCCTGCAATTACATTTTCTTTACGAATATAATCTAACAATGATGTTTTTCCATGATCTACGTGACCCATTACTGTAACGATTGGTGCACGTGGCAATAAATCTTCTTCTTTATCTTCAATAATTTGAATTGCTTCTTCAATATCAACGGTGATAAACTCGACTTCGTAACCAAATTCATCTGCAACAATCGATAATGTTTCAGCATCCAGACGTTGGTTCATAGTTACCATAATTCCAAGTGACATGCAAGTTCCAATTACTTTCGTGATTGGCACATCCATCATTATTGCAATTTCTCCAACAGTAACAAATTCGGTAACTTTTATAGTTTTACTTCCTTCGTCTAAAGCTCTTTGCTCTTCGTCTGATTTTTGACGGTGCGTATCTCTTTTGTCTCTTCTATATTTGGCTGCTTTAGATTTGTTTCCTTTTCCTTGCAGTTTTTCGAGTGTTTCTCGGATTTGATTTTTTACTTCTTCTTCTGTTGGCTCAACTTTGGCAACAATTGCTGGTCGATTTCCTTTTACGAAGCCAGGTCTAGCTGTTCCCGCTCCTGCATTCCTATTAATAAAAACACCACCTCCAGTTGCTCCTCCAGGTTTAGGAGCTCCAGGTTTAGGAACAATTCTCTTTCTTTTGTTTTTATTAGCGTTATTTGCGCTAATAGCCGGTGTAGTTCCGGGTTTGTTTGGAACAATTTTAGGTTCTTCTTTTTTCTTTTTTGGTTTATTAAATTGAGATAAGTCAATTGTTTGACCTGTTAATGTAGCTCCCGAAAGTTTTTGATAATTGGTTGTTATCGTTTCTTCTTCAGGTTGTGATGCGTCAATTGTTGCGGCCGGAGTTTCTTTTTCTGGAACCACTTCCTTTGAAACTGCTTTTTCAACAACATTATTTTCTTCTTTTTTTAGCAAGCTTTTAATTTCTTTTTTGGGTTTGCTAATTTTCGGTTCCTCAGTTTTTGGTAAACCAGCTTCGGATTCAACTTTTAAATCCACATTTGAGATAGTTGGATTTGTTCCAATCTGTTCTTTGGATTCAACAACTTCTGGTTTATTTTCAAACTCAACTTTAATTGTTGGTTTTATTATTTCTTTAGCAACAGAAGTTTTTGGAGTCAGATCAATTTTCCCAACTTGAATAGGTCCAGTAACTGTAGCTTTTGCTTTAATCACTTCCCTCTTTTGGCGCTCTTCTTCTGCTTTACGCTTTTCTTCGATTTCACGTTCTCGTTCTAAACGAATTGCTTCTTTTTCTTTTCGTTTTTCTTCCCCTAATTCAATAGAAGCTACTTTATTTCCTTTGTCGCCTGCAAATTGTTGACATAAAACGCCATATACGCCGTCTGAAATTTTTGTGTTTGGACTTGCTTCTATAGCAATTCCTTTATCTTTTAGATAATCCACAGCTCTGTCTAAAGAAATATTCAATTCCCTTAAAACTTTGTTTATTCTAATATTTTTTTCTTCAGACATATAACCTATTTACAATTATTTTATTTTTAGAAAGAACTAGTTTTCAAACTCTTCTTTCAAAATTCGCATTACTTCAAGAATTGTTTCTTCTTCTAGATCTGTTCTTTTAACTAGATCTCCCACACTTTGATTCAAGATACTTCTTGCTGTATCAAGACCAATTTTAGCAAATTCATCAATTACCCAACCATCAATTTCGTCTGAAAATTCTGACAATTCAACATCGTCTTCGGCATCAGCAGTTGCGCCTTCACGAATTACATCAAGCTCATAACCTGTCAATAATCCTGCCAATTTAATATTGTGTCCACCACGACCTATTGCTTTCGAAACTTCTTCTAATTTCAAGAAAACCTCTGCTCTTTTTGTTTCTTCGTTAATTTTAATTGATGAAACTTTTGCAGGGCTCAATGCTCTAGTGATGTAGAGTTGAGTGTTTGTAGTGTAATTAATTACATCTATATTTTCATTACCTAATTCTCTTACAATTCCGTGGATTCTTGAACCTTTCATTCCAACGCAAGCACCAACGGGATCAATTCTATCGTCATAAGAATCTACGGCTACTTTTGCTTTTTCTCCGGGAATTCTTACTACGTTTTTCACCATTATTAATCCGTCAAAAACTTCAGGAATTTCTTGTTCAAATAGTTTTTCTAAGAATTTTTCAGATGTTCTTGATAAGATAATTTGAGGTTTATTTCCTTTAAGTTCAACACTTTCAATTATTCCGCGAACATTATCTCCTTTTCTAAAGAAATCTGAAGGTATTTGTTTTTCTTTTGGCAATACTATTTCATTTCCTTCATCGTCCATTAAAATGATTACTCTTGGTCGAACATGGTGAACTTCGGCAGAATATATTTCGCCAATTAAATCTTTAAATTGTTTATAAAGATTGGTGCTATCGTGTTCGTGTATTTTCGAAATTAAATTTTGACGCAATGCCAATATAGCTCTTCTCCCTAAGTCAATTAATTTAACTTCTTCCGAAACTTCTTCACCGATTTCAAAATCTGGTTCAATTTTTTGTGCTTCGGTTAGCGTAATTTCTTCATTTTCTAGGTCTAAATCATCGTCGGCAACCACGATTCTTCTTCTCCAAATCTCCATGTCTCCTTTGTCTGGATTGATAATGATATCAAAATTATCATCAGAACCATATTTTTTTTTCAATGCATTTCTAAACACATCTTCTAAAATCGCCATAAGCGTTACGCGATCAATAAGTTTATCGTCTTTAAACTCAGAAAACGAATCGATTAATGCTAAATTTTCCATGCCAACTTTTATTATTAAAATGTTATTATAACCACAGCCTCTTTAATTTCGGCATAAGTCACTTCTTTTGTTTTTTGTACTGTTTCTTTTCCTTTTCCTATTTTTTTAGGTTCTCTTGCGCTCCATGATAAAGTAATAAAATCTTCATTTGCATTGATCAATTTGGCTTCAATGATTTCTGATTCAAGTTTTACTTGCAATGTTCTGTTGATATTTTTTTTATATTGTCTAGTTAACTTTAAAGGTGAAGAAACTCCTGCCGAAGCTACTTCTAGCGAATAATCTTGTTCTTCTCTGTTTAGATTGCTATCTAAAAAGCGACTTATTTCAATGCAGTCTTGAAGAACAACTCCGTTGTCGCCATCTAAAGTTATTATTACTTTAAAAGCATCTGTTATCGTTAAATCTATCAAAAATAATTCTTGCTTATCCGCAAGGGCTAGGTTTAATGCCTCAACTACTTTGTTTTTAAATGTCATATTTTTATAAAAAGAGGGGACAAAAGTCCCCTCATTATTTAGCATCAACTAATAAATAATGCTGCAAATGTAGTTGTTTTTTTTAAATTACAAAAACTAATTTGGTAGGTTGTTTTATTTTTGTACCTTTATAAAACTTTTTTAAACCAATATTATTAACATAATTAAATAAAAATGAAACGTATTTTAATCCCAACTGACTTTTCTGTTCATGCGCAACATGCTTTAAAAGTTGCCGCACAAATTGCTAAAAAAAATAATGCTGAAATTATTTTGTTGCACATGCTTGAATTGCCTACTTCCTTGGCCAGCGATGCCATGTCTAACGGTCCTGGAATTCCAGAAATAATGTTTTTTAAACAAAGTGCTATCAACAAACTAGAAGATTTAATGGATGCTGATTTCTTAGAAGGCATCACTGTTTCTGAAGTTATTAAATTTGAGAAAGCTTTTGAAGGAATCATAGATGTAAGCCACAAAAATGAGGTAGATTTAATTGTAATGGGTTCTCATGGCGCTAGTGGATATAAAGAACTTTTTATTGGATCAAACACTGAAAAAGTAGTTCGCACCTCTGATGTTCCGGTTTTAGTAATTAAAAATGAAAAAGACATTTTAAACGTTGACAATTTTGTTTTTGCTTCAGATTTTTCTGACGAAGTGAAACCAAGTTTTGAAAAAGTTTTAAAATTTGTTGCCGATTTCAATGCAAATCTTCACTTAGTTTTGATTAACACCCCAACAAACTTTAAACCAACACACATTGCTCAAGAAATTTTAAATAAATTTAAAGCAAATTACAGTATCGAAAACAGTACGACAACCATTTATAATGATGTTAACGTAGAAAAAGGAATTCTAAATTTTGCCAATTCAATTGATGCAGATTTAATCGGAATTAGCACCCACGGAAGAAAAGGGTTAGCGCACTTTTTTAACGGTAGCATCTCAGAAGATATTGTGAACCACTCTAAAAGAGCAGTGATGACGTTTAAAATCTAAACAAACATTAGTTTCTTTTGAATATTAATACTATTAAACCTTTCCGAAACGAAAGGTTTTTTTATTGGTTTGTTTAAAATCATCATTTCAATTTGCAAATTTGCGGTTGTAAGTTTTTTTGCCACGAATTCACGAATTTAATTTTTTCAAAATCTGTGAGAATCCGTGCAATCCGTGGCTTTGATAATAACATTTTAATTTGTGCATTCGTGGCGATTAAATATAATAAACCAAAAAAGCCACCCCAATTACTCAGGACAGCTTTTCAATTAACCAAAAACCAACTTTACAACTAAGTAGCCATAACCGTTTTTACATCACTAATGGGCGAAACACTCACGGTGTTGCTTGCAAAAACATAAAACGAATAATTAACCCCTGCTGTTAGCGACTTGAACAATTTCTTTCTGGATTTATTAAAATCAATACTAACCGGATGGTTTACTTGCTCCAAATTCAACCGACCGTCAACAATCGCTAATCCTGATAATGGCACTCCCTGGCTGCATACACACAAATAATTTATTGAACCATGATTTGTAATTGCAGGAATCTCAACCATTAGCTCGCCATCATTGGCAGTACGTTTAACAGTAAAATTAGAAATTTTTTCAAGTGGCAAGTTGCTTTGCGCAACTGCAGCACTAGGGGTGAAACCACTCAAAACAATAATAGACTCATCGCCGTTGGCTATACCATCTACATAATCCGCCAACAAATCCATGGTGTCGATCATTTTCTTACGGGCGTTAGTGTAGGCGGTTTTCTTGGTGATTCCAAGTGCCGCATATTCTACGCGCGCCATGTTATAGTCTTGAAGCCCGCTATAATAAGTAGCCTCAGGAACTATTGGGTTGACAAAAGGAATAGGATTTCCATAAATACTACTCCCTACTTGGGTTGCTTTTAGCTCTAAACCCTCAGAGCCTAGCTGGTGGTACCCAAGGGTACAATGCTGAATACTCATCTTTTTATTAAATTTAGGAATTAAACAATTACTTTTTTGTAATAATTTAGACTGTTTTTTTTGCCACGAATTTCACTAAAATCAATAATTCTAATTTGTAGTTACTTCACATAACCATTGCTTTTCAATGTTGGTTAGTGTAATCAATAAGAATGATTGCCAGAATTTTTGTAGTCTGTGTAATTTGTGTTTACATTAAATTAGTTACTAAACAATTACATTTTTTATAAGAACGTTATACTAGTACAATAAAAAAAATATCAAATTTCGTGCCATAGAATGTTTGTAAATGTTAATTAATTATAAAGTATTCTTAAATATATCATAATTAAAGTTATATGCTTTTAAATAGCGACTATTTGTTATTATATATCTACTAATAATGCCAATATTTAAACCTTAAAGGTGGGAGTCCTGAGTCATAACTAAAAAAACTCATAATTCACAACCTACAACCTAAGACCTACGACCTATAACCCAAAACCTATAAAAATGCGTACCATTTTATCCTCAATGCGACGCATTTTCGAGCTCAGACAACTCCTTTTCAGCTCCAGACATCTCCTTTTTATAAAACCATTACTGCTTTTATGAAAACCGTAAGCATTTTATCCAAAATGGTAACCATTTACCCCAAAGCGGTACGCATTTCACAAAAAGTTGTTCTCCTCCGCTAGATTTGAGATATCTGACGATGAAAAGAAGTGCTAGTTTACTTAAAACCATATCTGCTCCGCTCGATTTGAGATATCTGAGAGTGAAAAATAGTAATGGTTTACTCAAAACTATATATAGTTCAAAAGAAAATACATCTCAAAAGAAGAAAATCATAGCTCCTCCGCAGAGACTAAGATGGTTTATATTGTAAAGGAAGAATTATTAACAAATAAAAAAGTTGTCTTTTAGCATGAATTATATTGAGAAATACGTCAGGAGCAAAAAAAGGAATTAATAAAATTGTGTATAACCATAATTCACAACTCAAAACCAAAAATTCAAAACTCAAAATTTCAACTCATAACACAACAAAAAAATACCTACAATTAGGTATTTTTATTCAAAAAAACTTCACTATATTTGGACACCTAGTTATACATAATTAATTTAGTATAAAAGTCAATTCAAAGTGCATTTTTTATGGATTTTGTTTACCGTTTTTCATATTGACGGATTGGTTATTTTCAAAGAATATTAAAATGAAAAAAAAATGAAATAGAATAATATTGAATTAAAACAAAACCAAAAAAACAGTAAGCTCAAACTGTGTTCAAAAGCGAATAATAGTAGCTTAATTTGACAAAAAGAGTAAAAAATAAATTTAAAATTTAATTATTTATGAAAAAAAATGTCCTCATTTTATCGTTTGCTGCTGCCATAGTTTTAACTAGTTGCAGTAGCACTTCTTATTCTTATCGTTTAGCGTCTATTCCAAACAAAAATGTTATCTCTGGAGAGGTCGTTGTTGACGTAAAATTGACTTTAGCTAAAAAAGTAGAAGCCACTTCAACTTATAGAAATACGGTTGAAGAAGCAAAAGAAGAAGCTTATTACAAAGCCATTACTCAAAACAATGTTGATGTTATAGTAGATCCTATTTATGAAATCACTACTACTGATAGTTTTCTTTGGTTTGGAGGTAATAGTATAGCAAAAATTAGTGGTTTTGGTGCGGTTTACGTAAATCCTAGAACTAAAGTTGAAGCAATAAACGAATTGACTAAAACAGAAAATTCTAATTTAAACAAATTCAACAGCATTTATACCACCGAGCAAGAACCAGTAAGTACAGGAGGGCTGAACTCTTTGTTTTCAGGTTTTAAAAAATAAATTATTATGAAAAATACTTATTTAAAATTAATGATATTTGGTTTGACCGCTCTTTTGTGTAGCTGTAGCACCACCAAGTACACTTATAGACAATCAAACATTCCTAGTAAAAATGTTATTTCTGGAGAAGTAGTTGTAGATACAAAACTTGATTTAAACAAAAAAATTGAAGCTACTTCATCACCAAGAAATTCAGTAAACGAAGCCAAAGAAGAAGCCTACTACAAAGCGATTACTCAAAATAATATTGATGTAGTGGTTGATCCTATCTTTGAAATTCATACAGATGCTAGTTTTTTGGGTTTTGGAGGCAAAAGCACCGCCAAAATCACTGGATTTGGAGCTACTTATTCCAATCCAAGAACAAAAGTAGAAGCCATTAATGAATTAACCAAAGTAGATACGGCAAATATTCGAAAATTTGATGCTATTTATTTAAACAAATACACAAAAAAAAATGCGCCGCAACCTGCCAATGTTTCTCTAACACCATCTCCGACCGCTGGTGGTCTGGGCGCACTTAATGCTTCAGCAGATAAAGCAAAAGGACCAAGACTTGGATGGGGAGTTGAATTAACATCTATGGCTACAGGTTTTGTAAGTGGCAGTACCGCTTTTGGTGACACAGCAACAAATACTTCAATAGGTTTGTTTAAAGAAACCTCTATTACACCCAAGTTTAATCTTTATAGAGGTGTTTTTTATTCTACCGAAGGAAACGGAGTGCAGGAAATTAAATATCTGAGAATTCCAATAATGGCAAAATATTTTGTTTTTAAGAAAATTAGCATTAATGCAGGAGTTCAACTAGGTTATGCTACTTCATTCTCGGGTTTTGACGGACTATCTGATCCGGCTTCTCTTGATTATGGCATTTTATATGGTTTGAGTTATAGAATTTCAAATGGCTTGTCTATAAACTATAAGTTTTATAAAGGAATAAATACTGTAACTTCATATTACGGACAAGACTTAAAAAACTATAATGGAGGATTAAGTTTAGCCTATCATTTTTAACAACTAAAGTAATTAAATAAAAGATAGCCAGTCCAAAATTTTCTATTTTTTGGTTTAGTTTAAAGTCAATGGCGGATTGGTTTCTTATATTTAATTTCAAAAAACAATAATTCTATGATTAACGATTTTAAAACCTTCAATTGTTAATCAAAACTTTGTCTTATTTATTCTAAATGTTTCAGGATTGACAATGTTAAAAAAACAGAAATAAATGCCTTTAGTTATAATACTCATCTTAGTATTAGAGGTTTATTATTGGTTAGAGTAAAAAAAATATACTGAAAATTTAAGCAATTTAAAGAATTTGCTTATAATTAAGATAGTCTTAAAATAAATAATAACATTTTTGAAAATTTATTTTAATTGACAATTCCTAAAATTGAAATCTGAATTATTTTATATTTTAAGTAATATTAAAATAATTACAATTTTTAGATTTTAGTTTTGACAACTAGATAATTAAAGATAAAGACAACCCCATTTCATCTAATAATAGTATTAAATTAATTGGTGTTTTTGCTCCAGTTTTACTCGCAATATTTTTTCTGTGGGTATCTACAGTATAAGCACTAATTTTTAGATAAGCAGCCATTTCTTTTGTGTTCAGCCCTTTAATTATTAAATAAATCACTTCAATTTCCCGAGCTGTTAGATTATATCTATCCTTTAGAATATCGTTTTTTAGTTCATTTATAGGAAAAAACAATTGATCATTTTGAATTGATTGTATAGCTTCTATAAACAGTTCTTGGTCAAATGTTTTAGGCAAATAGCCCTTAACACCCATTACTTTTAATTTTTTTATTAAAGAACTATTTTCATTCTGACTCACAACAAGAATCTTCATTTTTGGATAGCGACTTAAAATAATTTCAGCGGTTTCTAACCCATTTAGGTTAGGCATATTGATGTCTAAAATGATCAAATTGGCTTGGAAAGAGTTTAATTTTTCTAGAACTTGTTTGCCGTCATGTACTTTAACTATTTCGGTGTTTATAAAATTATCAGTTATAATTTGTTCTAAAGCGGAACAAATGAGTCTATGATCATCGGCAATAATTATTTTATTAATAGTCATATAATAAATATGTTTAGCTTTAAATTTTAAATATATTTAAATGTTAATTAAATAGTGGAACTTCTATAATGAAAGTTGTTCCATTGGTATTGCTCTCTATTGTTATTTTTCCTTTTATATAATTTACTCTTGATTTTAGATTAGATAATCCAATCCCTTTAAATTTAGCTTTGATATCAAAACCAATTCCGTTATCCTCCAAGCAAATGGTCAATTTTTCCTTGTCTTCAAAGATTTGCAGTGTTATTTTAGTTGCATTAGCATGATGGTAGGCGTTGGATAACAATTCTACTATAATGCGATATAAATTAATTTCTATTGTTTCATCTATTTCAAAGTTGTCTTCAATATTTGTTAGGAATACAAGTTGAATATTTTGAAAATTAGTTTTATATAAATTAATCTGGTCTTCAATTACTTCCTTAAAGGTATTCGTTTCAAATTCTTTGGGTTTTAGTTGATGACTAATGGTGCGAACCTTTTCATAAATATATTTGAATTGATCTAATATCATGTTTTGATCCGCTATAGGAATATTACTTTTATTAAACTTATTTTGAAGTGTTAATCTAAGACCCGTTAGCCCACTCCCAATATCATCATGCAAATCTTCGGCAATGGCTTTTCGTTCTTTTTCTTGGCTTTCAAGCAACAGTAACGTCAAGGATTCATTTTGTTTTACTTTATTTATAATAGATGCAGCATAATTTTCTTTTTCAACCTTGTATTTATAAATTAAAAATATAGTTAGCAATGAAATTTCTATTATCAAACCGTTTATAACGTTTCCAGGAAAAATAA
>CAIXNQ010000242.1 GCA_903920835.1 uncultured Bacteroidota bacterium
CAGCCGCCGATTTCATCCGACATTTCACAAAGCGACTGGTAATAGTCATCCCGCTACGTTGACGTGCTCCAGATTGGCGCCCGGAATATGCAGAATTTTAACCTGTTAAAAGAAGTAGGGATTACTAAGAAACCTGTTTTATTAAAAACTAAGCGCATCAGACGACAAAAAACCCAATAAAATTCAATCTTTACTAATAAAAACAAAAAAAGTTTTTTTATTTAAACTAAAAATATAAATTTGTACCAATCAAGTTTATTAACAACTAAATTTTATTAAAAAATTAAATCATTAAAAAATTAAAAAAAAATGGCAAACGTTAAACAAGAAAGTGGTTCAAACGCAGGAGGAATGATGACAGGAATTATCATCGCAGGATGTATTCTAGTAGGATTTTTAGTATGGAAATTTATAATGGGAGATGGCTCGCATTTTGAAGGTGGAGTAAATACAGGTCATCCGCTTCCAGGCGATTATTTAGCAATGGTATATAAAGGAGGTCCAATTGTACCAGTTCTTTTAGGATGTTTATTAATGGTAGTTTCATTTTCAATCGAGCGTTATATGGTAATCTCTAAAGCTTCTGGAAATGCAAGCATCGACAAATTCATGAAAAAAGTACAAGCTAATATTAGTTCTGGCGATATCGAAGGAGCAATTGCTACTTGTGATAACCAAAAAGGTTCCGTTGCAAATGCAATTAAATCAGCTTTGTTGAAATATCAAGAAGTTAAAAAAGAAGGAATGGACAGCGAAGCAGCTGCTGAAACCATCCACAAAGAAATAGAAGAAGCAACTTCATTAGAAATGCCAATGTTAGAAAAACACATGACTATTCTTTCTACTTTAGTATCGTTAGGAACTTTAGCAGGATTGTTAGGAACAGTAACAGGTATGATTAAAGCGTTTGGTGCATTAGCATCTTCTGGAACTCCAGACCAAGCAATGTTAGCAAACGGTATTTCTGAAGCACTTATCAATACTGCAACGGGAATCTCTACTTCTGCTTTAGCGATTATTACTTACAATTTATTTACTTCTAAAATTGATACATTGACTTATTCAATCGACGAAGCTGGTGCAGCAATTGTAAATACTTACAGACGTCACAGAGGTTCAAAAAACTAAATTAATAATTGGTTTTTTGAATTCAATAGTCAAAAACCATAAAAAATAATATTAATGGCAAAAATTAAAATGTCCAAAAAAGCAGCGTCTATCGATATGACTGCTATGTGTGATGTGGCGTTCCTTTTGCTTACGTTTTTTATCCTTACTGCTACGGCAAAAACACCTGAAGCGCTTCCAGTGGACACACCGGCTTCTACCGTGCAAACTAAATTGCCAGAAAATGATTTGGCAACCTTAACAGTTGGTAAAGGAAAAGTGTTTTTTGGAGTAACAGGACGTGAAGTTAGAAAACGTACGCTCGAATTAATGGGTAAAAAATATGGCGTAGTTTTTACACCAGCAGAAATGGAGCAGTTCGCATTAATTGAATCTTTTGGAGTTCCAATCGAAGGCTTGAAAAGCGTAATTGCTATGAAAGCAGCCGATAGAAACAAGAAAGATTTACAGCCCGGAATACCGAAAGACTCGTTGAACAATCAATTAAAAGAATGGATTTACAACGCGCGAATTGCAACAGACGAACAAGATAAAAAAGACTTGAACATTGCAATTAAAGGTGACGCTAGAGAAGAATATCCTGTAATCAAAAAAATTATGGATATTTTACAAGACCAAAAAATTAATAACTTTAATTTAGTAACTGGTCTTCGAGGAAAAGATTTTTAATTAAAAAAAATATACTAAAATGGCTGAATTAAATACTGGCGGCGACAGTGGTGGCAAAGGCG
>CAIXNQ010000243.1 GCA_903920835.1 uncultured Bacteroidota bacterium
GAAATTCTCAAAAATACCTCTGAAAAATTCTGAAATACCTCCGAAAAGTTTTTTTTCACAGGTATTGCGGTCAAAATACCTTTGAAAATTTCAAAAATACCTCTGAAAAATTTTGCAACACCTCCGAAAAGTTTTTTTTCACAGGTATTGCAGTCAAAATACCTCTGAAAATTTCAAAAATACCTCTGAAAAATTCTGAAATACCTCCGAAAAGTTATTTTAGGAGATGACAATAAATAATGACTAAAAATTTAACAAAATGTAAAGAAAATTTTTATTATTTAAAATTAATCATTAGTATTGTACATTGTTAACTTTTAAATCATCAAACGGTTATCTTATGAAGAAAATTACTTTACTTTTTATTTTATTTTTAGGTATTTTAAATAGTCATGCTCAAGTTTTATTAACTAACAACTTTGACACAACATTAGGCTGGACAACTACAACAATGACCAATGACGCTGGCACAACTGTTGCGGCATGGTCAAGAAAAACAACAGGTGTAGCGCCAAATTGTTCGCCTTTTTCTGGAGCTGGAATGGCAAAATTTGATTCCTACGACGTTACCGCAGGAGGAACAGGCAGGTTAACATCGCCAATAATTGCATTTGCGGGTCTTGATTATAGAGTTCGCTTTAATATGTATAGAGACAGTGGTTATAGCACTAACGCCGACTTGATTAAAATTTATGTAAATTCGACCAATACGCTTACAGGAGCAACTTTATTGGAAACTTATAGAAGACCAATCAATTTAGCACCTGTTGAAACCACCGAAGGTTGGCATGAATATATTGCAAATTTGCCAGCAGCAACAACAGGAAATCAATACATCATTTTTTCGGGAACCTCTGCTTATGGAAATAATATATATATCGACCAAATCAGTGTGGAGCAAATTCCAAGCAATGATGGTCAATTGGCAAGCATTGGGTTAAATTCATTTTACACTGCTGGTCAAAACACAATCGCTGGAGTAATAAAAAATTTAGGCTCAACTACAATAAATTCAATCGATGTTAATTGGCAATTAGATTCTGGTTCAATTCACACACAAACTGTGAGCGGATTATCAATCGCAAATAATCAATCATATAATTTCACGCATCAAGATGCTTGGAACGGAACACCAGGTCAATATAGTATAAAAGTATGGATTTCTAACATTAATGGTGCAGGAGCAGACACCAATGCTACAAACGACCAAATAATTAAAACAATTTATGTTGTAAACGAAATTTATCCAAAAACAACAGTATATGAAGAAGGCACAGGAACTTGGTGTGGTTGGTGCGTTCGTGGTCATGTTGGTTTAAAAGATATGCTGCACAACCATCAAGATGATACTTTTATAGGTATTGCAGTTCACAATAACGACCCAATGGTAGTAACTGCTTATGATGCTGCTATCGGAACATTCATTTCTGGTTATCCAAGCGGAATTATGAATAGAGTTCACTCTGATGTTGATGCTGGTTTAAGTGCATTAGAAGATGCCTATACAAAAGAAATTGCTAGAGTTCCATTAGCAAAAGTAAATATTCAAAACCAAAATTGGAATCCAACAACACGTGTAGCAAGTTTTGATGCGGTTGCAACATTTGCTTTAGATATCCCCAACGCTAACTTTAACCTAGCTGCAGTCATTGTTGAAAATGGAGTTACTGGAACAGCAACTGGATATGCTCAAACTAATTATTATAATTCAAACAGTATCGACATTATTGACTGGGAAGGCATCAACTGGAGAAATTTAGGCAATCCAATTCCAGCGGCAACTATGGTTTATAACCACGTCGGAAGAGCTTTACTTGGTGGTTTTGGAGGGGTTCAAGGTTCAATCCCAACTTCTTTAACTTATAACGCTCCATATACTTATAGTTTTAGTTATACATTGCCAGCAACACAAAATGAAGTAAATACCGAATTAGTTGTTTTGGTAATTGATAATGTTTCTGGCGAAATTATTAACGCAAGAGCAGTAAATTTAGACACTACTTTAAAAGCAAATTCATTTACTAAAAATGATGTAAATGTTTATCCAAATCCATCAACAGGAATTGTTCATGTTGATACTGACGAAGCCGTAAACATTTCTATTATTGATATTTTAGGCAAAACAGTATATACTGCAAACAATGTTACTAAAGAAAAAGCGATAGATTTAGCACACTTACAAAAAGGAGTTTATATCGCTAAAATGACTGGAGCAATGGGTAGTTTCTCTAAAAAATTAATTTTAAAGTAATATAATAATGAAAAATAGCTATTTATTTTTAATCATCGGATTGATTTCTATTTCCTCTTTTGGACAGATGACCCTAAAGAAATTAGACGGAACTCCTATTAACGACAATGATATATTGAATTTTAGCATTGCTAATGACACTGATGGTTATCTTGGCATAAAAGTATATAATTCATCAAGCAACGGAATTAATGTTAAAGCGCGTTGTGTGAGTATGTCAAACACAAATGGTGCAAACGTGCAGTTTTGTATCGACCCAGTTTGTGTGTCTAATTTAGTAGTTGGCAATACTTATCCGAATGCAACAACGTCATTACTTGTTCCTGCCAATGGCGAAAATGGCAACTTTGACCATTTTTTAAACACAAATACAGGAATTGTTCCAGGAGTTAATGTGGACTATGTTTTCAAATTCTATCAAATTGATGATAATGATGTTGAAGTAGGAAATTCGGTTACTTTCACTTATAGATATAATCCGAATTTAAGTGCCTCAAACTTAAATTCGTTATCAAATAATGGAATTGC
>CAIXNQ010000244.1 GCA_903920835.1 uncultured Bacteroidota bacterium
AGCCCATTTTTGCCAAGCATAAACATGCCAAAGCCCCCACGGATTAACGCTTTTTTGATTTTTATAAAATTTTTCGACTTCATTTTTAATTATTGAAGTATCAATATGTTCTGCACCAAAAATCGGAGTTTCAAGAACGGTTTTAATAAAATCGGACTTCAATTCGTTTTTCAACCAATCTGCTATTGGAACGGTAAACCCTTTTTTTGAAGTCGAGGTTGCAATTGATGGCATAATTTTATGTAGTGTTTGCTTTAAAACAAACTTAGTTTCTTGATGTTCGATTCCGTATTTTGGATTGATGGTGTTGCTAAAATTGATAATGCTATTGTCAAGAAACGGAACTCTAACCTCAAGACTGTTTGCCATACTCATTAAATCTACTTTTTTGAGCACGCGTTGCAGATGGGCTTTAAATTCATTTTGTTTTAGATACTGCAAAATTTGCGTCTTATTTTGATTTGATTCAAAAGCATAATCTGCAAGTAATTCTTTTGAAAATTGTTGATTCGGAAAAAGTTCTTCAAGCAAATGAAAGTGATTTTGTTTTTGCAAAATCCAACTTGAAAAACTTGGCAAAATATCTAATGCGCTGGATAATTTGGGATTAATTTTTCTGAAAAATGGCACTATTAATTTTCGCAACCAAAGCGGATAATTAAACCAATGGGCTTGCTGAACCGATTTTAAAAAACGAGGATATCCCCAAAAAAGTTCGTCGCCACCATCGCCAGAAAGCATTACAGTTGCTATTTTCTTGGCTTCTTTTGTGATTAAAAAAGTAGGAATAGAGCTGTAATCGCCAAAAGGTTCTGAAAGAAAATTGAAATGAGTGTCAATATTACTCAGTAATTCTTGTTCATTACAATAAAAAACTTTTTGATTTACAGCAATTTGTTCGGCAATTTTTACAGCAGCTGGGGCTTCGTTGAGTTGTTCTTGATTTACACCAAAAGTAAAGGCCGTGATGTCATTTTTATTTTTCTTTGCAAACGAAGTTACTAAAGTGCTATCGACTCCAGAGCTTAGAAAAGTAGCAATCGGAACATCTGCGTTTAGCTGCTGAGAAATTACATCATCAAAAAGTTGCTCAAATAATTCCGAAGTTTCAGGGTTGGTTTCTTCATTTTCATTCGTTGAAATAAAATCAAAATAGTTTGAATTGTAATCGATTTTTTTAGTTTCAAAATCCCAACAAACTACTTCTCCTGCTGCAACTTGATAAATATTTTCAAAAACAGTATTTGGTGCGTGCATATAACCCAAACCAAAATATTCTTTCATAATTTCGGGTCGAAGTTTTTTATCATTAAAAGCAGGATGTTGAAAAACTTGGTCAAATTGAGAAGCGAAGACCAATCCGTCTTCAAAAATGCCATAAAACAATGGCTTGATGCCAGCAAAATCTCGAGCTAAATAGGCTTTCTTTTCCAGAATATCATAAACTGAAATAGCGAACATTCCGTTGAGATGTTTAATAACCTGTTGTACTGACATTTTTTCTAACAAATGAACCAAAATTTCGCTATCAGTTTTTGACCTCAGTTCGTTATCGTTAATTTGGTGTAGCTTTTGGAGTTCTTTATAATTATAAATTTCGCCATTAAATACAACTACAAATCTCTTATTTGGACTAAAAAGTGGTTGATTTCCGTTTTCGGACAAATCTAAAATGGACAATCTATTAAAACCTATTTGAAAATCATTCGATTTAGAAATTCCTTGTTGGTCTGGACCGCGATGAATACTTAAATTCAGAATCTTTTTAAATTCAAAATCAGAAAGTAAATTTGAAGTTATTTCACCAAAAAAACCACACATAGGCAACTACAGAAAATTATTTAACAAAAATTCGTCAATAATATTTGGATATTTTTTTTAACGATCAAACAAATATAACAATTAGATAGTACAATTAATTTCATAGTTTGGAGATTATTTGTTTTCTTTGTTGAAAATCCTGAACACATGTTTTCTTTTTTAAAGCCCAAACCTTCTCTTAGAGACTTTATTCCAGATGGTTTTATAGATATTCATTCGCATTTGCTGCCTGGTATTGACGATGGAGCAGCGTCTATTGAAGATTCATTTTTTATTATAGATTCAATGAAAGAAATCGGATTTAGTCAATGTATTGCGACACCACACGTTTTTCAAGATGTTTGGAACAACACCGAATCTAAAATAGAACAAGTTGCTGCTGAAACAAAAGTTGCTTTTGATAGAAATGGTGAAGTGATACCGATGAGAGTTGCTGCTGAATACATGATGGATATGTCTTTTTTTAAAAGACTAAAGACAGAAAAACTATTGACTATAAAAGACAATTATGTATTGGTCGAAATGTCCTATATAAATGCTCCAAATCAACTTTATGAAATTTTGTTTGACTTGCAAAACGAAGATTACATCCCTGTCTTAGCACATCCAGAACGTTACTTATATTATTTTTCTAACTTTAATGAATATGAAAAATTAAAAAATGCAGGATGTAAATTTCAATTGAATTTATTATCAGCCGTTGGATATTATGGCGAAGGTGTTTTGCAACTTGCAGATAAATTAATATCCAAAGGCATGATTGATTTTGTTGGTTCAGACATTCACCATGAACGACATATAAAAGCCTTTGATGGGAAAATTCAAATTAAAAAATTAGATTTATTTAAAGAAGCAATTTCAAATAATACGTTTTTTAAGTAATATTTCGCAAACAAAAAGCAGTCTGAGACTACTATTTAACTGTCTGAAACTCCTAAATAGCAATTTAAAACCCTTTTTTTTCTAGTTGAGACTCCTATTTACCAGTCTGGAACTCAAAAATAGCAGTTTAAAACCCTTTTTTTTCTAGTTGAGACACCTATTTACCAGTCTGAGACTCATAAAAAGCGGTCTGAGACTCATAATTACCAGTCTGAGACTGCTTTTTATCTATTTGAAACTCTAATTCAGATAATCACCATCAACTCCAAAATCTCGTAACATTAGCTACAGCTTTGATTGTAGAATCTAAATCTTCGTAGGTCAAAGCATCTGTAATGAACCAAGTTTCATAAGCAGACGGTGCTATATATATTCCTTCATTTAAAAGTCCGTGAAAGAACTTCTTGAAAAGTTCATTGTCGCCACGTTTTGCAGACTCGAAATCAACCACAGGATTTGCATCAAAATGTACCGAAATCATTGAACCAACTCGATTGATGGTGTGAATTACGTTGTTTTGGTCAAGTACTTCTTGAATGCCTTTCTCTAAATAGGCTGTTTTTTCGTCAAGTCGTTTATAGATGGCTTGGTCTGAGTTAAGTTCCGTTAGCATTGCCAATCCAGCAGCCATAGCCAACGGATTTCCAGATAATGTGCCCGCTTGATAAACTGGTCCAAGTGGCGCGAGATGATTCATAATTTCTTCACGTGCAGCAAAAGCTCCAACGGGAAGTCCGCCGCCAATTACTTTTCCGAAACAAACAATGTCGGCTTTTATGTTATACAGCTCTTGAACACCGCCTTTTGCCAATCGAAAACCGGTCATTACTTCGTCAAAAATCAAAAGAATTTCATGTGCATTACACAACAATTGAAGTCCTTTTAAAAAACCTTCTTTCGGAGGGATACAGCCCATATTTCCTGCCACGGGTTCAACGATAATCGCTGCAATTTGATTTTTATTGGCGGCAATTAATGCTTCTACGTTGTTCAAATCATTATAGTTGGCAAGCAAAGTATCTTTTGCAGTTCCTTCGGTCACGCCCGGACTGTTCGGGATTCCAAAAGTGCTGGCACCACTTCCTGCTTGAATCAAAAACGAATCGGAATGACCATGATAGCAACCAGCAAACTTGATGATTTTATCTTTTTTAGTAAAACCTCTGGCCAAACGAATGGCACTCATGCAAGCTTCGGTTCCTGAATTAACGAATCTAATTTTATCAATATTCGGCACCATCTCAATGGCGAGTGCAGCTATTTTTGTTTCTAATTCAGTAGGCATTCCAAAAGAAGTTCCTTGTTTAGCAATATCGGTTATGGCATCTATCACGGGCTGATGTGCGTGGCCTAAAATCATCGGTCCCCACGAATTGATATAATCTATCAATCGATTATTATCTTCGTCATATAAATAAGCTCCTTTGGCACTTTTTACAAAAATCGGGGTTCCACCAACGCCTTTAAATGCGCGAACTGGTGAATTAACGCCGCCCGGAATTACTTTTTGAGCTTCTATAAACAGTTGACTGCTTCTTTGATATTGCATTTTACTTTACTTTTAAGGTTTGTCCGATTTGAATTGAATTGTCTGGCAGGTTGTTCAATCGTTTTAACTCTTCAACTGTTGTATTAAATTTCTTTGATATAGAATAGAGCGTTTCTTTCGTCTGAACGACATAAGTTCCTTCTTGTTTGTTGTCTGCTTTTGGTGCTTCTACAGGTTTTGGTGCTTCAATTGGTTTTGATGCAGGCACTTTGTTCTCAGCTACGGGTTTTGGTGCGGCAACAATAGTGTCTTTCTTTACCGTTGGGTTTGTTGCAGGAGCTGCTGCTTTTTCAGCTACTGGTTTTGTTTCTTGTGGTTTTGTAGTACTTGGAATAACTTCTGGAGCTATTGTTTCAGTTGTTTTTATCACATCTGTTTTTACGGTTTCAACTGTTTTTACAGTTTCAGTAACCGTTTTTTCTGCTACTTTTTTAACTTCTTCAACTGGTTTTGTATCTATAATTTTATTTTCAGTAACTACAGTTTCAGTTTTTGCAGGTTGATAATCCTTGCCCAAAACTTCGGCATCATATTGCGCTAAATTATACTTTTCAATAAGTCCAGTTAATTTGTCTGGATATTTAGGATCGGTAGCATATCCTGCATCTTTGAGCCCTTTTGCCCAATTTTTGTAATCATCTTTTGGCAATTTGAACAAATCAGCATACCATTTTCTGTTGCTAATAAAAGCCGCATGGTCAGAAAAAGATTGGTTCGGATCGTCATATTTTCTGAAACATTCCTCTGGAGCGTCGTCATTGTGTTTGATACTCGCTCCAGTCCAATCTTTATGACATTTAATGCCAAAATGATTATTCCCTTGAACGCTCAAAGGTCCTGTTCCAGCACCCGATTCTAAAATGGCTTGAGATAGTGTTATACTCGCTGGAATTCCAAAATTCTTCATGTTGTCTTTAGCAATTCCTTTATATTTTTCAATATAAGCCTGCACGATTTCGGGCGTAACTTTTACTTGTGTGGTTGCTTCTAGCACTTGAGTTTCGCTAGGTTTTACTGGAGTTGAAGGCGTTGTTGGTTTTTCAGCTGCACTAACTGGTGTGGTTGGTGCATTCTTGTCAGGATCCTTTGTTGTTTGAATGTAGGGTTTCTTTGAACTACAACTAACTAAAAAAAGAATCACTGCTATTGTGCTAATTTTTTTCATCATGGTTTTTAATTTATTAACGTCCATTTTTTATGTTTTAAACTGTTATTCATTCCTTGTATTCCTTGCAAACCACCAGTGTGGATTAACAATATTTTTGTACCAACTTTAAAATAATTATTCCGAATTAAATCCATAACACCATAAACCATTTTGCCTGTATAAATTGGGTCAAGCGGAACTTTATAATCCGCTTTAAATTGATTGATAAAATCAATTAAATCGGGAGTTACCTTACCATAACCACCAAAATGATATTCTGAAATGATTTTCCATTGGTCATTTTTGGCTTTTTCCTTCATTTGATTTTCTATAAAATCTCCTTTTAAGGCAGGAAAACCCAACAGTTTTTGATTTGGTTTTAAGCTATTACAAATCCCTAAAAATGTGCCTCCTGTCCCAATTGAGCAACAAATATAATCAAAATCAGAATCATCTTCTGTTAGAATTTCTTCACAACCTTTGATCGCCAAATCATTGGTGCCGCCTTCTGGAATTAAATAAAAGTCACCAAATTTATGATTTAAACTTTCTATAAATGCTTCACTTTCTTTCAAACGATAATCAGAACGTGTTACAAATTCAAACTGCATTCCGCAATCTTTCGCAAACTGTAAAGTTGGGTTTAATTCCTCGTGGTTCTCAATTTCGTCACCTCTAATAATTCCTATCGTTTCAAAATGATATGTTTTTCCAGCAAAAGCAACAGCCGCAATATGATTTGAAAACGCGCCACCAAAAGTAAGGAGTTGACGTGCCTTTTGCAACTGAGCCGCTTCGATATTGTATTTTAATTTCCTGAATTTATTTCCTGAAATGAACTGATGAATTAAATCTTCTCGCTTAATCTGCAACGAAACATTGCTGTTGTCAAGCGATATTAATTGATTATAAACCATCGGAATTGTCATCAAAAGATTGTTTTAGTTTTGCATTAACTCGATTAATTCCAAAGCTTTCCTTATTGATTTCACGTTTTCAAACGTTAACAACAATCTAAGTCCACTCGGTGTTTGTTTCTCTTTCAGCTTGCATAAACTGGATTGTTTTTGAACAAACTGAAGTATTTTATGAAACTTTGCCGAACTATAATAGTCACTTTGTTGGTCAGAAACAAAATAGCCTATCATTTTTCCTTGCTTCATTACTAATTTTTCAATACCCAATTGACTGGCAATCCATTTAATTTTTATACTGCTC
Source organism: uncultured Bacteroidota bacterium (assembly GCA_903920835.1). Taxonomy (GTDB): domain Bacteria; phylum Bacteroidota; class Bacteroidia; order Flavobacteriales; family Flavobacteriaceae; genus Flavobacterium. Next base: position 6,618 of record CAIXNQ010000244.1, read on the forward strand.
AACAATGAATTGGCTTGTTTGGGCAGTGGACCAAAACGGTCAATTAATTTATTTTGATAATTAACCAAATCTCCATCGGTTTTAATCAAACTTAGTTCATTATAGAGGTTTAAACGTTCCGAAATATTGTTGATATAATCATCAGGAAACAACAACTCAAAATCGGTGTCGAGTTGCAAATCTTTGACATATTCTTTTTCGGGTTGATCTTCGGATTCATAAAGTTCCTTGAACTCATTTTCCTTCAGTTCATCAATCGCTTCGTTCATGATTTTTTGATAGGTTTCAAAACCAATCTCATTAATAAATCCGCTTTGTTCACCGCCTAATAAGTCTCCTGCACCACGAATTTCAAGGTCTTTCATGGCAATATTAAAACCGCTACCCAGTTCGCTAAATTGTTCCAAAGCCTGGATTCTCTTGCGGGCATCATCGGTCATAGCAGAATAGGGCGGACAAATAAAGTAGCAGAAAGCCTTTTTGTTACTTCGACCCACGCGACCTCTCATTTGATGCAAGTCGGACAACCCGAAATTATTGGCATTATTGATAAAAATAGTATTGGCGTTGGGCACATCTAAACCACTTTCGATAATGGTTGTTGCCACCAAAACATCAAACTCGCCATTCATAAATGCCAACATTAATTCTTCTAGTTTGCTACCGTCCATTTGTCCATGACCAATTCCAACGCGAGCATCTGGCACTAATCGTTGAATCATTCCAGCAACTTCTTTTATATTTTCAATGCGATTATTGATAAAAAATACTTGACCATTGCGTTGAATTTCATAAGAAATAGCATCTCGAATGAGTTCTTCAGAAAAACCAACTACATTGGTTTCTATCGGATAGCGATTGGGTGGAGGTGTTGTTGCTTGTACTAATCCCGTAGCTGTAATTGTGTAGAAAGTAGCGAGAGGTGTTGTGGGATCTACAAAAGGAAATCCTGTAGCTGAATTAGTAAATGTCGCAAGAATGCTTAATG